>CAZEBD010000185.1:0-1525 GCA_964510625.1 uncultured Planctomycetales bacterium | reverse complement strand
CCAATCGCCCGTAACACTGTGTGCCTGATAAAATTTATAAGATGGGCCCACAGGGACTCGAACCCCGGACCAATTGATTATGAGTCAACTGCTCTAACCGACTGAGCTATGGGCCCTAAGCAATTATAAAACAATACTATATGATACTATTTTTGGGGATTTTTGGCAAGTTAAAAGTTGTTAATTACGCCCAGGCAAGCGGTTACTTCTTTTTGCCTGCTACTCTAAGAAAAGCATTCACTACGCGGGGGTCAAATTGCGTGCCGGAAGATTTTTTGATTATATCAATGGCCGCATCCTTAGTAAATGCCTTGTGATACGGCCGGTCACTGATCAATGCCTGATAGACATCGGCGATAGCAATCACACGTGCCCCCAACGGAATATCCTCACCCCTGATCCCGCTGGGATACCCCTTGCCATCCCAATGCTCATGGTGATAAAAAATAAAAGGGATTAAATCATGTAAAAACTGGATCGGCCGGATAATATCGGCTCCGATCTGGGGATGTTTTTTAATCTCTTCAAACTCTTTCTTATTAAGCTTGCCTTTTTTAAGCAGGATATTTTCGCTAATGCCGATCTTGCCTAAATCATGCAGCATAGCCGCCTGTTTAATCAACTCCACTTCCTCTTTAGGCAGATTCAACTCATTAGCCACCTGGGTGGCGAAATGCACGGTATTTTCGACATGCTCACCCGTATAATGGTCTTTTAATTCCAGGGTCTTAGCAAAAGCAAAGATGGATTCACTTAAGCCCTGTTTTGACTGCTTATGCAGCTTATTAATCGTATTTTTTAAAGTTTTTATCCCTACGGCTTTAGCATTTTTTTCCATTCCGTCTTTGTCCGGTTTTTTTACATCCAAAGCAGAATAAACACAGTTGCCGCCGCTTTCTTTTGCCTTATTTAAAAGAATGTCCGCTAAATTCACCAGATCCATACCGTTTTTGGCCCGGTCCTCCGGAAAGGAGACTGCGGAAAGGGTCATTTTTAATTTAACGCTGTGTTTTTTATTCCCGAAATTAATAAAATTCAGTGAATCTAAGAGCCTTTGGCCCATGTTAAAAGCAGTATTGCGGTTTAAACGGGGAGAAATAATAATAAACTCCTCTCCGCTATAGCGGACAAGAACATCATAACGCCGCACCATTCTTTTAAGCTGTTTGGCCAGCTGTTTTAAAACCAGGTCCCCGAAAGCAATCCCATAAACGTCGTTGACCGATTTAAAATAATCGATATCCAGCATAATTACCGCTAAATTCTGGGCATATCTGCGGGCCTGATGAAATTCCACCTCAATAACATCCTGAAGATAACGGTAGTTATACAACCCGGTGAGGGCATCGATCAAAGAAATACTTTTTAACTTTTCATTAGCCTTGATCAATTCACGGTTTAACTTGCTTTTTTCTACTTCCGAGGATTTACAGCGATTAGTTTCCTGGAGGAGGTCCCGGGTCCTTTCCCCCACCAGCTCCTCTAAATCTTCACGGTAACGTTTAAGCTCATCATCAATCTTTTT
>CAZEBD010000184.1:0-1580 GCA_964510625.1 uncultured Planctomycetales bacterium | reverse complement strand
ATAGCTTGTTTAAGGAATTTTTTATCGCTGGCGGCTTTAGTCCCTAAAATAACTCTTTCTACCCCTAAGTTTAACAACTTAGATATAGTCGCAATGCTTCTGACCCCGCCTCCGAACTCCACCCCCACACCGACAGTATCGATAATTTTTTTAAGCGGCTGGATATTCTTTACTGCTCCATCGGCTGCTCCGTCTAAATCCACGATATGCAGGAATTTTGCCCCGCCCCTGGCCCAATGCTTGGCGACCTTAACCGGATCCGCCGAATAAACTTTTTCCCGGTTAAATTTACCCTGAAAAAGCCGGACTACCTTGCCTCCCCTTAAGTCTATCGCCGGTATAATTAACATCGCTGGACAAAATTTTTGATCATCGCCAAACCTAACTCCTGGCTTTTCTCCGGGTGGAACTGCACCCCGTAAACATTATCTTTGGCTAAAACGCAGGCAAACTCTACTCCATAATTACAGGTAGCTGCCACCACGGATTTATCCGCCGGCTCAGGATAATAAGAGTGGCAGAAATAAACCTGCTTGCTATCGTTAATGCCGCTTAACAGAGAACAATCCCCTAAAACAATCTTAAAATTATTCCATCCCATATGCGGGATCTTTAAACCGGCGGTAGAACGAAATTTAACCACCTGCCCCTTAATAATGCCTAAGCCCGGATTAACCTTGGCCTCCTGGCTGCTTTCAAGTAAAAGCTGCATCCCTAAACAAATTCCCAAAAGCGGTTTTTTACGGCCGGCTGCTTCACAGATAACCTCGGCCAAACCCTGCTTTTTTAATTCCGCCATTGCATCATCAAAAGCCCCCACCCCCGGCAGGATAATTTTATCCGCCTCCATGATCTGGCTTTTTTGATTAGTAATAATCGACTTGATACCGGAGATCTCGATTGCCTTGGCCACACTATGAATGTTGCCCATGCCATAGTCAATGATCGCGATCTTCATCAGTCAATTACACCTTTAGTCGAGGGGATACCTTTTCTGCGCGGGTCAATCTGGGTGGCCTGGTCTAAAGCAATCCCTAAGCCCTTAAAGATCGGCTCAAGGTTAGTATGCAGGTCAGGATTTAAATTGGAAATACTGATATCCAGGTTCATTCCCAATCTCTTGGCAAAAGTTTCAAAAAAATGGTTGGCGTATTCAAAAGAATATTTATCATCCCTTTGGCTGAGCAGCTCTTTGGAAGCAGCTAATTTAATACCGCCAAAATACCCTCTTCCGCTGATATCCACGGCCACATGGGCGACCACATCCTCCATCGGTACGGAAATCGAACCAAACCTTCGGATCCCCGATTTAGCCCCTAAAGCCTCATTAAAGACATCCCCTAAAACCAGGCCGATATCTTCATTCGTGTGGTGGATATCTACTCTCAGGTCACCTTTAGCCTGGATCTCCAGGTCAAAATGCCCCCAGAAGCTAAACAACTCCAGCATGTGGTCCAGGAAACCGATACCGGTATTGATTTTAGATTTACCTTCTCCGTCGATATTTAAACTGATGACGATCTTAGTCTCTTTAGTGTCCCGGTTACGGGATGCCTTCCTTGCTTGAGATTTTTTACGGC
>CAZEBD010000183.1:0-1590 GCA_964510625.1 uncultured Planctomycetales bacterium | reverse complement strand
CAAACTTAGGGGTAGGCTGATCAGGATCGCCGATGCCCAAATCAATAATATCCCGGCCTTCGGCGCGTGCCCGGCGTTTAGCTTTATCGATCTCTAAAAATAAATACGGGGGTAATGCCTGAATCTTTCTGGATAATTTAAACATCTTTATTTCAAAACCTCCTGCATAGAATATAGCCCGGCGGGTTTACCAAAAATCCATTTAGCGGCCTTTAAAGCCCCGACCACAAATAAATCGCGCGAATGTGCCTGATGCTTGATTTCAATTCTTTCGGAGTTTCCGCAGAAAACTACTAAATGATCGCCGAAAATATCCCCCAGGCGGATAGAGTGCATCGGGATCTCTTTTTTAGTCACCTGCGTGATAACCTCCGCTAATTTTTTAGCGGTTCCGCTGGGTTTATCCTTTTTAGCTTTATGATGGGCTTCTACGATCTCTACGCTGTAATCCGGGCCTAATCTTTTAGCGATCTCCGGCAGTATGGTAAACAAAACATTTACGCCTACGGACATATTCGGTGAAAAAACTACCGGCACGACTTTAGCAATCTCCTGGACCTTAGCTTTCTGCGCATCGCTTAAACCGGTCGTGCCCAAGACTAAAGCTTTCTTGTATTTAGCCACATAATCCAGGTGAATATCTGCGGCTTCCGGCAAAGTAAAATCCACCAATACATCTACCAGGAATAAGCCATCTAAGTTAGATGATACTTTTATTTTTCCCAGCTCCTTGCCGATCAAAGGAGTGCCTTTTTTTTCTAAAGCCAGCGCTACCTCAAAATCTTTATCCTGGCAGGCCTGCTCATAGATCCTCCTGCCCATCTTTCCGCAAGCCCCGCAAATACCTAATTTAATCATTTCCACTCCTTTTAGGGGACAGTTTTGCTTTGAGTTAAGAACCGTCCCTAATTATTTCATCAGGCCGTAATTTTTTAAAGCATTTTTTAACTTCCCTAAATTATCCTCCGACATACTGCACATCGGCAGGCGCAGGTCCGGCTCGCACATTCCCAATAAACCCATGGCGGTTTTAACCGGAATAGGATTAGTCTCCAGAAACACCGCCTTAATCAACGGCAATAATTTATAGTGCAGTTCCCTGGCTTTTTTAGAATTGCCTTTAGCAAAAGCCGACACTAAATCCGCAACATCGCGCGGCACAATATTGGCAACCACTGAAATTATTCCGATACCCCCAATACTTAATACCGGTAAAGTCAGAGAGTCATCCCCGGAGATCAGATTGAATGTTTCCGGACAAAGCTGTTTTATCCGCGACATCTGGTCTAAACTACCGCTGGCCTCTTTAACGGCTACGATATTTTTACAATCATTACTTAAGGCGGCAATCGTCTCCGGTTCAATATTGACTCCCGTGCGGCCGGCAATATTATAGAGAATAATCGGGATTTTAACCGAACCGGCGATCGCTTTAAAATGCTCATAAAGGCCTTTTTGCGTCGGACGATTATAATACGGGCTGACCTGCAAAGAAGCATCCGCGCCGGCTGCTGCCGCCTGACGGGTAAGCATAATCGCTTCCTGAGTGGAATTGGAACCGGTCCCGGCGATCACCGGAACCCTCTTTTT
>CAZEBD010000182.1:0-1593 GCA_964510625.1 uncultured Planctomycetales bacterium | reverse complement strand
AATCATAATCCGAGCGGTTGGCGATCCCCTCTAACTCCGCCCAGCCAAAAGGAAAGTTATATTCAATATCCATGCAGGCATGGGCATAATGTGCCAGCTCATCTTTGCCGTGCTGGCGTTTCCTTAAATTCTGGGTTTGCATACCCAGCCCTAAATACCAGTCAAAGCGGCTTTGGATCCATTCAGCTAAAGCTCCTTCGGCATCTTTAGGGTGGACAAAATACTCGATTTCCATCTGTTCAAACTCCCGGGTGCGGAAAGTAAAATTTCCCGGGGTGATCTCATTACGGAAAGATTTACCGATCTGGGCCAGGCCAAAAGGAAGTTTGGGATGGCGGGAATCTAAAATATTTAAAAAATTAACAAACATCCCCTGGGCAGTTTCCGGGCGCAGGTGGATCTCATTGCCGGTTTCCTCTACCGGCCCCTGGTAAGTTTTAAACATCAGGTTAAACGGCCGGGCTTCAGTGAGCTGCCCGCCGCACTCGGGGCATTTGGTGTTGTCTTTAAGGTCGGCACTTTTAAAACGTTTCTTACAATTTTTACAATCGCTCTTTAAATCAAAAAAATTATGCACATGGCCGCTGGCCTCCCAGACCCGCGGATGCATGAGGATGGCGCAGTCCATACCCATAAGGTCATTGCGCTCCTGGACATTGGCCTTCCACCAGGATTTTTTCAGGTTATTTTTTAATTCTACGCCGAAGGGGCCGTAATCCCAGGTATTGGCCAGGCCCCCGTAGATCTCAGAGCCCTGAAAAATAAACCCGCGCCTTTTGCAAAGTGAAACAATTTTATCCATTAAATTTTCAGCCATAGTTTTATATTTTTAGCACAATCCCGCAAAAAAAGCAAGTTAAATCCATTATCTAATTGACCGGCTTAAGCGTAGAAATTATTGCAAATACTTTATTTAGGTCAAGGTTGGCCCCGATATCCCGGATGTAAACTTTGAAAAAATTACCGTCGCGGTCAATGACATTGCAATCAAAATAATTATCCGGCAGGGCAAGCGTATAATTGATAAACCCTTTAAGCTCCTGGAATTCAAAACGGATCATTTTAGCGGTATCCTGGCTGCCGATATCCGGAGTAAAAACGCTTTTCATGATCAGAAAGAATGCGCTGGTGATATTATTTACCTTAGAAAGATTAGCGTTCTCCAGGCGGCGGATAAATTCATAATTATCTAAAACCCCCTGTTTTTTTACATCCGGATAAAGCCGGATAAAAGCGCCCGGCTCCTGGATAAATACATAAATAATTGCTTGGTAGTTAGTATGGCGTTTTTTGTAATAAGGCCTTTTAACCAGCTCCTGGACCAGGTTAAATTTTTTCGGGATAGCTACCGACATACGGGGAAAGGTATGCGGGATAAGCGTGGCCAGATATTCATTATCGATCTGGGGAGAAAATATTTTTTCTTCGGGCTGTTTACAGAGGATCGGAATAGCCTTGCAGCTGCCGACACCGTAACTGACATACTGCCTTAAAATGTTGGGGCCGGCAAATTTGGCCACGAAGGCCAAAGCCAAAAGAAGTAAAATCGTGCGGATCAGATATTTAACAAAACGTTTAGCAGCCATCGATTTT
>CAZEBD010000181.1:0-1595 GCA_964510625.1 uncultured Planctomycetales bacterium | reverse complement strand
TCAGGAACATCAGTATTGAAGGGATCCTGTTTAATTCCAATAAACAATTTAGTGAAAACGAAAAACTGTGCCTGCGTTTTCAGCTTCCCACGGATCCTTTTCACAGCCTTGAGGTAACCGCCCAGGTTGTGGAAACCGGGACTAACAAAATTCACGCTAAGTTCATCGATCTGGATGAAAAACAAAAAAAAACAATCGAAGAATTTGTCGTTACCCTGCTTAATAAAGTGGATAAGAAGAAGGTTTATTGTTTCTTACCGGGTGATCCCGAATAACAATAATGCTGATATTTCCCAGACTAAGAACCTAAGCTTAGGCGGGATGCTGCTTACGACTAACTGCCAGTTTTCTCCGGGAACGAATTTAGCTTTAGAGATCCGCCTGCCTTTTGACCCTGATCCGATCATGACCATTGCCAAGGTGCTAGAGTCCAAAGAGATCACCAAAGGGGTGATTTATGATACGCGCCTGATCTTTCTGGCTATCGACGAAAAGCACCGCAGGGTGATTACAGAAACCGTAGATTATTATCTTAAGAAAGGTTAATTTTATGAGAAAAATCAATATTGGTATTATCGGTTTAGGCAACGTCGGATGCGGAGTGGTAAAGATCCTGGCCTTAAGAAAATCCCTTCTGGCTCAGAAGATCGAAACCGATATTTCCATTAAAAAAGCCTGTGATAAAGACCTGCATAAAAAACGGGATGTGCGTATTGATAAGTCTCTTCTGACTGCCGATGCCTACGAAATTATCAATGATCCGGCGATAGATATTATCGTGGAGCTGATGGGAGGGATCAACCCGGCCAAGGAGTTTGTTTTAGCGGCTCTGAAAAAAGGAAAACATGTCGTTACCGCCAATAAAGCGCTTTTGGCTGAGCACGGCCTGGAACTGTTCCGGGAGGCTGCTCAGCGGGGTAAAAATATTTATTTTGAAGCTTCTGTCGGTGCCGGTATCCCGATCATTAAATCAATCAAAGAGGGGCTGGTGGCTAATAAATTTAACAGCATTTTTGGCATCGTCAACGGCACATCTAATTATGTGCTTACCCAGATGTCTAAGGAAAATTGTTCTTTTGCCAATGCCCTGGCCCAGGCCAAGCTTAAAGGTTTTGCGGAAAAAGACCCCACTTTTGACATTCAGGGGATCGATTCGGCGCATAAACTTATCCTTTTGACCTATCTGGCTTTTGGCAAGATCGTTAACCTTAAAGATATTTTTATCGAAGGGATTACCCAGGTATCAGCAGCCGATATTGCTTATGCTAAAGATTTGGGTTATACCATAAAATTGCTGGCGATCGTTAAAAAGGAGGATGATGAGCTGGAGGTCAGGGTACATCCGACCTTTTTGCCCAGTGAGCATCTGCTTGCTTCGGTAGACGGAGTTTTTAATGCTATCTATGTTTCCAGCGACCTGGCCGGAGATCTGATGTTTTACGGCCCGGGTGCCGGCCAGTTTCCGGCGGCCTCGGCGGTAGTTTCAGATATTGTCGATCTGGCCCAGGATATCAAAGCCGGGTTATTCCGGCCGACCCTGAATTCCCGCGAGGATGCCTCTATTAAGGGCTTGCGCAAAATCGATAATTTTGAAA
>CAZEBD010000180.1:0-1617 GCA_964510625.1 uncultured Planctomycetales bacterium | reverse complement strand
TGCATATCTAAATCGCAGACTAATTCATCCTGATAATAAAGCTCCAGGCGCTTTGAGCCGGTGAATTCGCCGATTACGGTTGCCTCTACGTTTTCATTGGCAAAAACGCTGATTAATTTATCGATATTTTTAGGAGGTACGGAAAGGACCATTCTTTCCTGCGATTCGGAGATCCAGATCTCCATATAACTTAGGCCCGAGTATTTCAGGGGCACTTTATCCAGATAAACCCGGGCGCCTAACTCCTGCCCCATCTCTCCGATAGCGCTGGATAAGCCCCCGGCTCCGCAATCGGTAATTGCGCTGTACAAATTCTGATCACGCGCCTGCAAAATAGTATCTAAAACCTTTTTCTCCTGAATGGGATTACCGATCTGTACCGCGCCGCTGGAAACGGTTTCAGATTCATGGGTCAGTTCGCCGCTGGAAAAAGTCGCTCCGTGGATGCCGTCACGGCCCGTGGCGCCTCCGACGACTACCGCCAGATCCCCCCGGTTTGTGTGTTTAAAAGATTTATTTTTAGGCATCAAACCGACTGTCCCGCAATAGACCAGGGGATTGCCGGCGAAATTTTCATGAAATAATATCGCACCGTTAACCGTGGGAATTCCCATTTTATTACCGTAATCGCGCACGCCGCTGACTACCCCTTTCATGATCCGCTTAGGATGCAGGGCGCCAGGCTGGACTTTACTAAACGCCATATCCGGAGGGGCAAAACAAAAAACATCGGTGTTAAGAATTGGTTTAGCGCCTAAGCCGGTACCTAAACAATCCCGGATCACTCCGCCAATACCGGTGTTGGCTCCGCCAAACGGCTCTAAAGCCGAAGGGTGATTGTGGGTCTCCACTTTAAAACAAAGATTATTCTGCGCATCGAACTTAATTACTCCGGCATTATCTTTAAATACCGAAACACACCATTTTTTATTCAGTTGGCGGGTGGCTTTCATAATCGTAGACTTTAGCAGATTTTTAATCGCTAAATTTCCCAGGCGCGGGACAGCTTTACTTTCTTTATAGGCAATATTGCCGCGGAAAGTTTTATGGTAACAGTGTTCAGACCAGGTTTGGGCGATAGTCTCTAATTCACAATCCGTGGGGTTACGCTTAAGTTTACGGAAGAAAGCGCGGATTTGGCGCATTTCATTCAGGCTTAAAAAAAGCTGGCCCTTTTTACTGATCTCTGATAATTTAGCGTCAGTTGCATGCAGTAGATCCACCTTGATCAGATTAAAATTATATGCCGGAAGCTGCAAACTGCCGGCCTGGGCATCTTGCGGCTTAACGATATGCTGGATAAGTTTATTATAGAGGAGCCTTTCGGATATGGTTTTTAGTTGTGCAGCGGAGAGCTTACCGGAAATAATATATTTTTTGGCGGTCTTAACCGAGGTTACGCCGGTAATCCCCAGGTCCTGGATACCTTTAAGGACGGAGGCTTCCACCGGATCCATCACTCCGGGGTTATAGACGACTTCCACGATATGTTGATTAATTTTTGAAAGGATAGACCCCGACTCCGATACAATCCGGTAGGCCTGCGCCACCTTATCGGTCAAAAGGTCCTGGCAGATACTTAAGATCTGGCCCTCGGCCAGATCCCCTTCTAAAGTA
>CAZEBD010000179.1:657-1680 GCA_964510625.1 uncultured Planctomycetales bacterium | reverse complement strand
TTTTATTTTACCTCGCCGCAAGAAATGAAGGAGCTTTTTAAAGAATATCCGCAGGCTTTACAAAATACCCTTGAAATCGCCTCCCGCTGTAACCTGGAACTGGATTTTAAGCAGCTGCATCTGCCTAAATATACCCCTCCGGGCGGACAGGATAAAGAAGCTTTTCTCCTGGAGTTGTGCGAAAAAGGAATGCGGGCTAAAGGCCTTAAAAATAATCCCGAAACAGAAAAGCGGCTTGAGCATGAATTAAAGATCATCAAGCATATGGGGTTTATCAGCTATTTTTTAATCGTCTGGGATTTTATCACTTATGCCAAAAGCCAGAAGATACCGGTCGGCCCGGGCAGGGGGTCGGCTGCCGGAAGCTTAGTCAGTTATCTTTTAGGGATTACCGACCTGAACCCTTTGAATTACGGCCTGCTCTTTGAAAGGTTTTTAAACCCGGAAAGATTAGGGCTGCCGGATATTGATATTGATTTTTGTTATGAACGCCGCCAGGAGGTCATTGATTACGTGACTAAAAAATACGGCCAGGAAAATGTCGCCCAGATCATTACCTTTGGGACGATGCAGGCCCGCGGGGTGATCCGTGACGTCGGCAGGGTTATGGCTATTCCTTATGCGGATGTCGACCGGATCGCCAAGCTTGTGCCGGCAGAACTGGATATGACCCTGAAGAAGGCCATGGAAAGCGAGCCGGAATTAAATAACCTTTATAAGAATGACCCGCAGATCACCAAACTGATTAATATTGCCCTATCCTTAGAAGGTTTAAACCGCCACGCTTCCGTACATGCCGCCGGGGTGATTATTGCGGATAAGCCTTTAAATAATTATACGCCGGTGTTTAAAACCGGAGATGACCAGGTCACTACCGGTTATAGTATGGGCAGCTTAGAGAAAATCGGGCTTTTAAAAGTCGATTTTCTCGGGTTAAGGACTCTGACTGTGATTGATGAAACGGTCAAACTGATCAAAAAGAGGCACGGTATTGAAATCGAGTTTGAGAAATTACCGCTGGAT
>CAZEBD010000179.1:0-647 GCA_964510625.1 uncultured Planctomycetales bacterium | reverse complement strand
CCAGCCATACCATCGGTATCTTTCAGGTGGAAAGTTCGGGAATGCGCGACCTGCTTAAAAAGCTTATCCCGGAACGTTTTGAGGATTTGATCGCTCTCTTAGCTTTATACCGCCCCGGCCCGATCGGAAGCGGCATGCTTGATGATTTCATGAAGCGTAAGCATGGGGTCACGCCGATCAAATATGAGCACCCGAGCCTGGAACCGATCCTTAAAGAGACTTATGGGATCATGGTCTATCAGGAGCAGATCATGCAGATCGCTTCAGCCCTGGCCGGTTTTTCCCTGGCGCAGGCCGATATTTTACGTAAGGCCATGGGTAAGAAAATTCCGGAAGTCATGGAAAAGGAACGGAAAAATTTTATTACCGGCTGTATCAAGAATGATATCAAAGAGAGCGTTGCCAGTAAGATATTCGACCTGATCGAATATTTTTCCGGTTACGGTTTTAATAAATCGCACTCTACCGCTTATGCCCTGATCTCTTACCGCACCGCTTATTTAAAAGCTAATTATCCGGTGGAGTTTATGGCCGCACTGTTGACTTCCGAGCGCGATAATACCGATAAGATCGTTGAATATGTAAATGAGTCCCTGCGTATGGGTTTAAAAGTCCAGCCGCCCGATGTCAATCAGAGCGATGCTTTA
>CAZEBD010000178.1:0-1688 GCA_964510625.1 uncultured Planctomycetales bacterium | reverse complement strand
AACCATTTATTGAAGTCAGCTGCGGAGCGCTCACCGAAACCCTGCTGGAAAGCGAGCTTTTCGGGCATGTCAAAGGGGCTTTTACCGGAGCGATCAAGGATAAACCCGGCAGATTTGAACTGGCTAACGGCGGCACGATATTTTTGGATGAAATTGACGCGTTTTCTCCGGCGCTGCAGGTAAAATTACTGCGGGTATTGCAGGAGGGGGAGTTTGAAAGAGTGGGGGATAACCATACGATCAAGGTGGATGTGCGGGTAATCACCGCCACCAACCAGAATTTAGAGAGCTTGATCGCTTCGAATAAATTCCGCAAAGACTTATATTACCGTTTAAATATCATTGCCATTGAGATTCCGCCTTTACGGGAAAGAAAAAAAGACATTCCGCTTTTAGTCAATGAGCTGATCAAGCGCCACGCCAAGCAGCTGCGTAAAAATATCACCGGGGTTTCCGACCAGGCAATGGAGATCCTGGCTAATTGCGACTGGCCCGGTAACATCCGGGAGCTGGAAAATGTAATTGAGCGGGCGATCATCTTATGCAAGCATTCGGTGATTTCCCCGTCGGATTTTCCGGAAAACCTGAATAAAAAAACCTGTCATTCACCGGCATTTGCCCCGGAGGTTCATGGCCGCCAACCAGGCTGTAAACTCAAAAAAGCCCTGCAGGAGCCGGAAAGAGACCTTTTGGTTAAAGCCCTGGAGTCAATGAACTGGAACCGCAACGAAACCGCTAAAAGCTTAGGGATCAACCGCACCACGCTATATAAAAAAATGGTGCGTTTCGGATTATTAAAACGTGGATGATCGTTTAAATTTTAAAAATTTAGTCGGGATTGAAGCCTGGCAGGAGATTCAAAGCAATTTTTCCGCGGTTACCCAGATTCCGATGCGCACAGTGGATCCGGCCGGCCGGCCGCTGACTGTCTTTAGCGGCGCCCCGCAGCTCTGCCATGAATATTTAAACGGCTCATCTAAGCTGATCAAAGAATGCGCCGACTGCCTGCCGACATTTTTAGGCGGACAGTCAAACGCCGATAAAAATTTAAGCTACAGCTGCCCGTTTGGCCTGCGCAATTTTGTGGCCACTTTACGGCTTGGCTCTGAAACGCCATTAGCTTATGTGATTATCGGGCCGGTAGTGCTCATCAACTACAAACCTAAATCCGAATACGAAAAAATCGCCCGGGAATTGAATTTAAACCTGGATGAACTATACAACGCGATTACCGAAGTAAAGCTTTCTTCATTTAATTCCATGCTTTCGGTAGTAGAATTAATCCAGGATGTGGGCAATTACCTGATCAAAGCCGCTTGCCGTTCTTTGACCGCCGAAATCGAAACGGCTGCCGGCATAAGCTTAGAAAAACTCAACCGCCTGCTTAAGGTGTTTTTAGATGTGGCTTTCCAGGTTACCGGAGCCGATGCCGGATCGATTATGCTTTTGGATAAAGCTAAAGAGGAGCTGTCAATCTTTACTTCCCGCGGGCTGAAGCAGGATGTGATCAAAAACGCCCGGATCAAATTCGGGCAAGGCATATCCGGTACTGTAGCCAAGGAACAAACGCCGATCTTAATCAATGACCGTATCGATGATAATAACCGTATTAAAGGCTATCTGATGCGGCCCAACCTGAAATCTTCCATGGTCCTGCCGTTAAAATTTAAGGAAGATACCTTAGGAGT
>CAZEBD010000177.1:1014-1698 GCA_964510625.1 uncultured Planctomycetales bacterium | reverse complement strand
ATCCCTGCTTTGGATACCGGCAAACTCGATATTTTTAATCTTCCCGAAAGAATTAAAAATATGCCTTGCGTATCTGTTTTCATTTCCGGAAATAGTGAGCTTGACCCGGAAATCAGATATACCTTCTTTAAGCAATATTTTTACCGCCTCCCCGATCACTTCAAAATTTTTAAATACCCTGGCCAGCGCAGGATAAAAGAAAACGTTATTTGATCCTGGCCCGGAAAAAGGCTGGTTATCCGCGGTAATACCCGGGTCCGCCTGGGGATGGGCGACAATTACCCGCCTGGCTCCGGTTAATTGCTTAAACTTCTGTCTTAAGCAATCCTGCTGCACAATAACAAAATCGTTGTTCTTTATGTTAAAAGAATACAGATAACGGTAGAAAAGATTAAACAGGGCAAACCCCGGAGCCCAAAAAGTATCCTTCAAAGTTAACCTGTAAAATGGCGCCGGGTTATGGCAGTAAACCGCCCGGATATCCGCCAGGACATTCGGAGTTATATCATGCAAAGAAAGCCACAAAAAAGGTTTAAGCCTTCTGGAAAAACGCAGGAAATAAAAATATTCATAATATAAACGTAAAAACCATGATTTCTTTGCCCAGGGGAAACTATAAAATTTTATGTTTTTGTAATCAAAAAAGTCCTGATTGTTAACTAAGGCAACGATCTGGAAAGTGCC
>CAZEBD010000177.1:0-1004 GCA_964510625.1 uncultured Planctomycetales bacterium | reverse complement strand
TTTAAGGCAGCTTTTCAGAATCGACAACGGACCGCCTTCGGTGAAATTTACCGCTGAAATTACGATTGTTTTACGGCGATTTTCCATCATTTAAACCCGCTACATTTTTGCCTGTAAAATAATAAGCCCAAACAAAAAACATGAAACCCAGGTAAAAATAATTTCCCTGTCTTAATAAATTCAGGATCAATAAACAGAGTATGGCATTGCTGATTACCCAATAATACTGATCTTTCTTTTTGGAAACATAAAAGCGAAAGATAAAATAAAGGGTCAAAAAGACCCCCAATAATCCTGTTTCTGAAACAATCCGGAAAAATAGCGAGCCGGCATCCTCCCTGTTTATATGCACACGATTAAAATCCGGGCTGGATACCTGCGCAATGTATTTATCATAGGAAAGCGGATGGCTGCCGATGCCGGAACCAAACAAAGGATTATGTTGGAAGCTCTTTAGGGCGACCAATCCATTGCTTACGAAAGAATAGGTGCTTAGATTTGCCTTGCCTAATTGACTTTTATTGCTAATGACCGAAATCGTCTGGTCCACTCTCATTTTAATATCAGGTAAATACCGATAGGCGCTGAACATAAATACGGAAACAATCATTGCGGAAACACAAATCAAGCCAGCCTTCCGGTAGTTAAGCAGGATCAAAATAAAAACAACAATGATGCTGAAATAGGCCACCAGTGAAAAAGTCAATATAACGCTAAGCAGGAGCAAATAACTCATCTTTTTACTAATGAAATAACTTTGCTTTTTAATGATATTTAAAATCGCAATAAATAGCGCCGGGGCCATCACATTGCCGAAATGCGACGGTTCCTGCATGATGGAAGTAATCCTGAGGATACCGTCCGGAGCATACGGCTTGACCATCCGAGGAATAAAATACCGGTAATCATACCCCAGATTAAACCCTGCCAGGTAACTGATCTCCTGAAAGATACCGATCCCGGCAATTACGCAGGCAATTTGCATATAAATCCTGAAAAGAACT
>CAZEBD010000176.1:0-1742 GCA_964510625.1 uncultured Planctomycetales bacterium | reverse complement strand
GTAATCATCCGTGCGCTGATCCCCGGGTGCTGTAAATATTTTTTCCGTCTTGTCTAACTCCACCAACTCTCCTGATAAAAAGAACGCCGTGCGATCTCCCACCCGGGCTGCCTGTTTTACATTATTGGTCACCAGCACCAGCGTGTAATCTTTCTTTAATTTAAGCATTGCTTCTTCAATTTTGGCGGTAGAGATCGGATCAAGCCCTGAGCATGGCTCATCAAATAAAATCACATCCGGCTCAACCGCAAGTGTCCTGGCAATACACAGGCGCTGCTGCTGGCCGCCGGATAATTTAAATGCAGAAGTATCCAGCCTATCCTTAACCTCATCCCAGATATAGGCCTGCTTAAGTGAACGCTCCACGATAGCGCTAATTTTCTGGCGGTTTTTCTGCCCGTGCATCTTGACCCCGTAAGCAACATTATCAAAGATAGATAGGGGTAACGGTAGAGGCAGAGCAAAAACCATACCGATATTTTTACGCAAGATTTCGATATCTAATTTCCGGATATCGGCCTGGTCATATCCCAGCCATCCACTCATTTTAAATCCTGGATGTAGATCATTTAAACGGTTAAGCATCCGCAAAAAAGAAGTCTTTCCGCTATTGGAGGGGCCGATAATACTCAAGATTTCATTGGCCTGGATCTGGATATTTACCTCTTTTAAAGCACGGATCTGGCCGAACCAAATATTTAGATTTTTAACGTCAATTTTTACCATTTCTTTTTTTTCCTGAAGTTATACCGGATAATTATCGCTACCAGATTCATCATCAGAACCAGAAATAATAAAACCAATGCCGTTCCATATCGCACTTTCTCATCGACATTAGGCACCTGAGTTGAAATTACATACAAATGATACGGCAGGGCCATCGCCTGGTCAAAAATTGATTTGGGCAGCTGCGGCAAATAAAATGCAGCTACCGTAAAAAGTATCGGGGCAGTCTCTCCGGCGGCCCTGCCTAAACCTAAGATCGTCCCGGTTAAAATCCCGGGGATGGCATTAGGCAAAACAATATGCCGAATCGTCTGCCACTTACTTGCACCCAGGGATAAACTTACCTCGCGGAATGACTGCGGGACACTCTCTAAGGCCTCACGGGAAGTAGTGATAATTATCGGCAGGATCATAATCCCCAAAGTCAGCGAACCGGAAAGGATTGAGGCACCAAATTTCAAAAAAACTACAAACAGCGCCAGACCGAATAAACCGTAGACCACCGAAGGCACCCCGGAAAGATTAACAATGGCCAGCTTGATTATCCGGTTAAGTAAATTGTCTTTGGCATATTCGCTTAAATAAACGGCAGCCAGCAATCCGATGGGCAGCGCAAAAATTATCGCCCCTGACACTAAATAAAGAGTTCCGATAATCGCCGGGAATATCCCTCCGGAGCGCATCCCCTGGCGCGGAATATCCGATAAAAACTGCCAACTGATCCCCGGTAAGCCTTTTTGCACAATAATTACGACGATCAGGCCAACCGGAACAACAATTAATAAAGTGGCTAAGAATAAGAAAAAGAAAGCGATTTTCTGTGACCTGCGCGTATTACGCATTATTTCCTTTTATGTAAAAATAAATCAGCAGTAACATTAATAATAAAACTCATAATGAAAAGGACAATCCCAATAGCAAACAAGGCAAAATAATGTTCACTGCCGACTACCGCCTCACCCATCTCCGCGGCAATCGTCGCAGTCAGGGTGCGCACCGGGACTAAAATACTCTGC
>CAZEBD010000175.1:0-1745 GCA_964510625.1 uncultured Planctomycetales bacterium | reverse complement strand
AATTCTTCGGTCTGAAAACGCATATGTTTGGGGTCATCAAGGGTGCTTTGGGTCTGAATACAGAGCAATGCCTCATGGGCAGCTGCCCGGTCGCGGGTAGGATAATGCACGTCATTGGTGGCTACCAACGGAATGCCTAATTCACGGGAGATTTTAGCCATTCCCTCATTAACAATTTTTTGTTCGGGGATACTATTACCCTGGATCTCTAAGTAGAAGTTGCCTTTACCAAAAATGGTCTGAAAATTATCGGCGGCTTTTAAGGCGTCATTAAAACGTTTTTGCAGGATGAGGCTGGCGACCTCCCCTTTTAAACAGGCGCTGCAACCGATCAATCCGGCAGAGTATTGGGCCAGGATCTCTTTATCGATCCGCGGGCGGTAATAGAACCCTTCTAAGTAACTCAGGGATACCAGCTGCATTAAATTCCGGTAACCCTCTTCGTTGCGGGCTAAAAGTATCAGATGGTTAGCCGCATCTTCGATACCGCTGCTGGTCTTATCAAAGCGGCTTTTAGGCGCGACATAGACTTCGCAGCCGATAATCGGTTTGATCCCGGCTTTCTGAGCTTCTAAATAAAACTCGATGGCCCCGAACATGCTGCCATGGTCGGTAATCGCCAGAGAATCCATTTTAAAACTTTTGGCAATAGAAAGTATTTCAGGTATACGGCAGGCCCCGTCAAGCAGGCTGTATTGGGTGTGTAAATGAAGGTGGACAAATTCCGACCCAGGCATGTTGGCTAAACCCTAAACTTTATAAAACGATCATTCCCACTCGATGGTGGCCGGAGGCTTAGAGCTGATATCGTAAACAACCCGATTAATCCCTTTGACTTCGTTGATGATGCGGTTAGAGATTTTTTCCATAACCTCATAAGGAAGCTTAACCCAATCCGCAGTCATTCCGTCAAAACTGGAAACGCAGCGCAAAGCGCAAACATTTTCATAGGTCCGCTCATCACCCATGATTCCGACGCTTTTAATCGGCAAAAGCACAGCAAATGACTGCCAGATCTGGTCGTAAAGCCCGGCTTTGGAAATCTCCTCAATGACCCGTTTATCTGCTTCGCGCAAAAGATCAAGTGCCTCCTGAGTGATCGGCCCGATAATCCTGACGGCCAGGCCCGGCCCGGGAAAAGGCTGCCGCTTGATGATATTTTCCGGTAACCCTAACTGGCTGCCGATCTGGCGGGCCTCGTCTTTAAATAACTCCCGCAGGGGTTCGATTAACTTAAGTTTCATCTGCGCCGGAAGGCCGCCGACATTATGATGGCTCTTGATCTTTCTGCTCGGGCCGCCGGTCGGAGAAACCGATTCAATCACATCCGGATAAAGTGTCCCCTGGCCCAAAAACTTTGCCCCTTTAGTTTTTTTGGATTCTTCTTCGAATACTTTGACAAACTCATCGCCGATGATCTTGCGTTTTTCTTCAGGGTCAAGGACTCCTTTTAAACGCTCAAGGAACCTTTTGCTGCGGTCAACATAACATAAATTAAGATGGTACATCTCCTTAAAGACATTCTTGACCTGGTCGGCTTCCCCTTTACGCAGGAGCCCGTTATCGATAAAAATACAGCGTAAATTCTTGCCGATGGCCCGGTGGATGAGCAGCGCGGCGACCGATGAATCCACTCCGCCGGATAGGCCCAGAACCACCTTATCTTTACCGATGGTTTTTTTAATCTGCAAAATTGATTCTTTAATAAAAGAAGAACTGCTTTGCTTGTATAATGAAAGTAATAA
>CAZEBD010000174.1:0-1748 GCA_964510625.1 uncultured Planctomycetales bacterium | reverse complement strand
TGCCATCTCCAGGAAGCGCTTACCAAAGGGTTCATCTTTCGCCACCGAAATATAGCCTTTAGGCGTAAACATCCAGCTGACTGATCCGGCACCGGCCATATTACCGCTTTTCTTAGACATAATATTACGAATCTCGGCAGTCGTGCGGTTTTTATTATCGGTAAGCGAATCGATCATGATCGCCACTCCGCCCGGCCCATAAGCTTCATACATTACAGCCTCATAAACCACTCCCGGCAACTCACCGGTTCCCCGCTTAATTGCCATTTTTACATTATCCGAAGGCATATTGGCTTTTTTAGCTTTTTCCATTATTGCCCGCAGCCGCGGATTAGAATCGGGATTCCCGCCGCCATCCCTGGCCACAACTACCAATTCTTTAATAATCTTGGTAAAGGTTGCGCCGCGCTTAGCATCGGCGATACCTTTTTTACCCTTGTTTGTTTTCCATTTCGAATGACCTGACATAACTACACCCTTTGATTACTTCTTTAATAAACGTAATTTTCTAAAAGATATAAGCAGGCTGAATAAGCCGGGTTCTGTCTTGATGTGAGTTTGCACATCGATTAGTGGCTATTCCTCTCAATCCTGGTGTTACCACCGGGACTTTAGCGGCATACCCTAAGATTGTTTTCCGTTTACACGGAAAGCGCGCCGGATAAGCGCTCATCTCCTATTCTACCTTGCTCCACGTAGAGATTACCGCGTTTCACCTCTCCGCTTGGAAGCGGATACTCGTCTCTGTGGCTCTGATCCTTGCGCATAAATTAAATGCGAGACGGGAGTTACCCGTTACGTTATCCTTTGGAGCCCGGACTTTCCTCCCCACACTTAAGCTTTAAGATGGGGCAGCCACATTCTGCCTGCTTATATCAAAGACCTGCCCAGGGCCGCTTTGACTGCCTGGGTTGCCAATTTATCCGCTAAAACATTATTTTCGCGCGGGATATGATTAATCTCAAAATTTTGGAAACCGGTTAAAAGATGCACTGCACGCTTATATAAATTAATGATGCCGGCGTGTTTAACTTTATAAATTTTATTCAACTGCCTGGCTAAAAGCTGGCTGTCGGTATTGATCTTCAGCGCCGCCGCTTTTAATAAAAGCGCTTCTTCCAAAGCATAAATCAGGGCAGTATATTCTGCCACATTGTTGGTAGCAACCCCGATATATTCCGAAATCTCCTTGATCACCAGGCCGTTCTTATAAATAACCGCGCCCACCCCGGAGTGGCCGGGATTGCCCTGACTTGCCCCGTCAATATAGATCTCCAGATGATTCATTCTTGAATATAAAGAATGCGGTTACAGGTTTCGCAGGTGATCACATGTTCATACATCCTGATCAGATTGATTACCTGAGGCGGCACCAGCATATGGCAGCCACCGCAGGAATTATCGATGACCGAAACAATCGCCAGCCCCTCACGGCTATGGAGGATCCGCTCATATTCCTGCAGCATCTTAAGATCGATTTCAGGAGATAATTGTTTACGCTTGGCCTCCAGCTGACTTAACTCATCGGAGATCTCCTTAACCCGCAGCTGGACCGCATCTTTCTGCTGCGTAAAAATCTTCTCCTGCTCCTTAAGCTTTAAGTTCTCCGCATCAATCTGCTCTTTTAGCTTATCCGACTCATCGAAAGAAATAAGTATTTTTTCTTCAATCACCGAGCCGTCGGCTTTGGCATCAGCGATCTGCTGCTGCATGGTTTGAAATTCCTTATTGGTTTTCAAAGAAAAAAG
>CAZEBD010000173.1:0-1762 GCA_964510625.1 uncultured Planctomycetales bacterium | reverse complement strand
AATCTTGCCCGTGGTGCCAGAATGATAAAGTATTCTTAAGAGAAACGGTGCGGTGGGAATGGACATCTGAGAAAAATAAAAAGACCTATGATTTGATTGATATTCCTTTAATCAGAAAAGATGGGAGTATTTCTAAGCTTGAGATATTTCACGATATTACCGAGCGCAAGCACGCGGAAGCGGAAATTATGAATTCTCATAAGTTGCTGCAGAGAATAATTGATCTTCTTCCGGTAAGGATATTCTGGAAAGATAAAAATTTAAGGTATCTTGGTTGTAATGAGATTTTTGCTAAAGATTCAGGTTCTATCAGGCCCGAAGAGCTGATTGGTAAGGATGATTTTCAGATGGGATGGAAGGATCAGGCTGAAGCTTATCAAGCCGATGATCAGGAAGTCATAAAGACAAGAAAATCTAAGCTTGGAATTGAAGAGCCTCAAACTACTCCCAAAGGAGGCAAAATCTGGTTAAAAACAAACAAAGTGCCTTTAATCGATGCGGAAGGTAATGAAATAGGGGTTTTGGGAACTTATGAGGATGTTACCAAGCGCAAAAATATGGAAGAGGAATTACAGAAGCATCTGCAGGAATTGGAAACTTTCTATAAAGTAAGCTTAGACCGGGAAGAGCGCATAATTGAGCTTAAGAAAGAAGTGGCGGATTTGAAGGAACAGCTGAAGAAATAGAGGATATTTTAATTTTGGAGGAATAAGACGTTTTATGTAAGTAGCTGTGCTAATGGAAATTGTGGAATAAATGTTTTATTGTTAGAAGAAAAATATTTGTTTAACAAGTTTCTGTTAATTATGAGTTTATATAAAACGTCTTATGAATATTATGAATATGAACTTAAAAAAGGAGGCTCAAATGGAAAACAAGAATAGCTGTATGTGCCATGCGATTTTAACCGTTGCCGGGATTTTATTACTTTTAGCGGCGGCGTTCGATCTGTTACCCTGGTCGGATAACTTGGTAATATTTTTGGCTTTGGCTTGTTTCATAATTAATGGTATAATCAAAAAAACTGTTAAGGGTACCGGCAACTGTTGCAAATAAATAACCACCGACTATGAGCCAGGAAAATAGTAAGGAATTTAAGGTAGGGGATTTTTTAGTCAGCCAGGATAGGATCCAAAAATGGCAGGAAATTTTGGCTTTAGCCTCCCGGCTGTTTCAGGTGCCGGTGGCCTTGATTATGAAAGTCCATGAGAAAGAAATTGAGGTTTTTCTTTCCAGCCAAACAGAGGGCAACCCTTATAAAATAGGTGAGAAGGCTAACCTGGGCACCGGCCTTTATTGCGAGAAGGTTTTAAAGACAAATAAACAGCTGATGGTGCCCAATGCTTTATTGGATGAAGAGTGGAAAAATAACCCCGATATAAAGCTGGATATGATTTTTTACCTGGGCCTGCCCGTCAGGTTTCCGGATGGCTCCAACTTTGGGACAATTTGTATCCTGGATAAGAAGCAAAGGGATTATCAGCCGCTTTACCAGGAATTATTCCAGCAGTTCCGGGATTTTATCGAAGATGAGCTGGGTCTGTTATATTATTTGAATAAACAAGAACTGACAATCAGGGAGATGTCCCGCATTAATGCTCTTATGATTGACCGGGAGCAAAGGATTATTGAGCTGAAAAAAGAAGTAAATGCTGCTTTAGTTGCTGCCGGCAAGTCTCCGCAATATAGCGTATGATACGTCGGGGTTGTTTATACCTGTTAGTCTTATCTTTAGTATTGCCTGGTTGTGTAACCTTAGAAA
>CAZEBD010000172.1:0-1764 GCA_964510625.1 uncultured Planctomycetales bacterium | reverse complement strand
GTCTGCTTTAATACTTGCTCAAAGTTTGACTCATCGATTAAGGTCAGCCCATCCGGTTTATTTAACTTAGAAGCTAACTTCGCCAGGATCCAATTCTTGGCAATCCCGACCGAAGCGGTAATGTTAAAGTTTGCATAAATCTGCGCTTTGATCTTTCTGCCTAAATCCAGCGGATCCGGGTGTCCGGATAACTCCAGTTGGAACTCATCAATTGAGGCGTATTTTAAAGGCAACTCATAACTTTTCAGAAGTTCAAAGATCTGCTCCGAGGTCCAGATATACTTAGCTTGGTCGGCTGTCACAAACTCTAAACCCGGACAGATGCTAAATGCCTCCCTTGAGGGCATTCCGGAATGGACCCCTCTTGCCTTGGCCGCATAACTTGCCGCGCAAACCACCGTATGCATTTTATTGCCCCGGGAGCCGACAATCAACGGCTTGCCTTTAAGGCGCGGGTTAATTGCCTGCTCAATTGAGGCAAAAAAAGCATCCATGTCTACATGCAGGATCATAATTAAGTGTTGTGTCCCCGGATTAGATTAATTTGTCTATTTGCCAGCGGAAGGTGGAATTATTAAAGGAGATCTGATACATCTGCCCGGATGCCAGCACCGAAAAATAATTGATCAAAGCTGAACCTAAACGCTCCTGCCAATTATAATTGATCTGCTCCACCGGGTACTCTTTATTTTTCCAGCTAAAACTCCTGGGAAAAATTTTGGCATTTTTAAATAAAGCTAAAACTTCGATCCGCTCATTCAGGGCATCCGGATTAAAACCGGCATGATCCGGCTCAAACCTATCCCAGCGGGCTTTAGGATTAAAACTATTTTGGTTCATTTAGAGTGGGTTAATCGATTTTGGCTTGGGCAAATTTAGAAGTATCCAGCCGGTTCCAGGAGCCCATCTGCTTGACTAAAGATGACTGATGGTTAATACCGATATTATAAATATCCTCAAACCGGAGTTTGGGGATATGGTATGAACATAGCGCCCTTATTTTATACGCCTGAATGACCTGGTTGATCTCTCTTTCATAAGTCATCAGACCGAACCAATTATCCCCCAGGGCCCAGCTGCCGTCACCGGTAACCCGGATACCCTTAAAACCATCTGCTAAGACTTTTCTTTCTAAATCGACAAACCCCTGCAGGACCTTTTCTCCGGAGAACACCCCGTCCTGAAGATAAAAACTTTCATAATCCCTGATAGATAACTGGCTTTTTTGCAGGTAGAGATCCGTGCTGTCCACAGATTGACGCAGGTAATGATGCGCATCTTCAATGCTTAGCTCTTTCGGAATAATCCATAGACAGAATTCATTATTTTCCAGCCCGGCTTTAATAAAGGGCAGAATAATATCCAGGTATTCTTCTTCGGAATTATAGAATAATGAAGTGTGCTGAGTTGGCGGTGTATAATTAATCATTTGAGTCCCTCTAAAAAAATTTTACACCTTTATTACTTAACGTCAAGCGATTATTTAGCTCCGGTTGACAATCGGTAACAAGCTAATATTTTCTGATGACCGTAATCAACTTGCCGATTACCTTAAACTCCTCGAAAATCGGAGGATAATCAGCATTAGCCGCTTCAAGGTGAAACTTACCGGATTTACTACGCAGGCGTTTTAAGGTAACCTCGTTATTCCCTAAGAGCGCCGCAATTATATCATTATTGGCCGCATCCGGGCGTTTCTTGATTACGGCGATATCCCCATCTAAGATCCCGGCATTGATCATACTTTCTCCCTTAACCCTTAAA
>CAZEBD010000171.1:0-1781 GCA_964510625.1 uncultured Planctomycetales bacterium | reverse complement strand
TACCAGCTTGCCTGACAACGGCAGGCTTCCTTAGATCGACGGGCTTTGAACCCGGGCATAAGCCGTGGCTATGCCCATCTCCGCAGGGAGCTTGTACAACAATCTTGATTTTATGCTCCACCAAAAATTCCTCTGCTTGTTTTAAATAAGCCAACTCATGGTGATCCTTTAAATGTTTTAAATGCGCCCGGATAACATTAGGCCCCTGTTTGACAATATTGGCCATTACTTTAGCCTCATCATAGGCGCAAGCTTCCCTTTCCTCTATACTGATCGCTTTCTGCGGGCAATGCCCCAGGCAAGCCCCCAGGCCATCGCAGAATAAATCACTGACCAAACGGGCTTTCCCGTCGATAATCTGGATCGCCCCTTCCGGGCAATTCGGCAGGCACAAACCGCAGCCATTACATTTATTTTCATCGATAATGATAATTTTTCTTTTCAGCATAAAATTATTCCTAAATTAAAGAGGCGATATTAATCTGCCGAAGGGCCTTAAGTGCATTCTCCTCAATCCGGTGGATTTTTTTTCTCAAAACGCACTTTCCTTTGTTCGGGCAGACATTTTTCTTTAAGAAACAGCCGTTTAAGCCGACCGGCCCCTGAAAAATACGCATAATCTGAATGACAAATATCCTAGACGGAGCACTATTTAACTTAAACCCTCCGGACTGACCTTTAAAAGAATCCAAAACCCGCTCTTTGCTTAAACGCTGCAAAATCTTGCGCATAAACTGCCGCGGCACTCCTAATATCTTTACCAATTCAGTTACGGTCACCACCTGCTGCTGCTGGGCAATATAACAGATCGCGCGCAAAGCATAATCGGTATTACGGGTAATCAACTTCATTAAAATATTCTCCTATCATTATAAAGCCAGAAAACTGCGGGCAGTTTATCGTCTTGCCCAGGACAATCTACTGCAGCCTTCTTTACAGTGCGCCACCGGGCGCAACATATACTTAATGGTTATACTCATTATTAATCACCCCCTTTGCCTGAATGATACCATATTAGTATCTTTTGTCAAGAAAAAAATTACTTATTTTTTAAGCAGATTAAAGAGGGCTCCTAAGATGATCACCTGCGGCACCGTAACCAAAGGCATCCAAAGCGCTACCCTTCTGCCCAGGTTGCTCCAAAGCAGGCCGATCTCCGTGTAATCCGTAACTACCCCGGCCATTAAAAATACAAAACCGTTGCCCAGGGCGCCGGTCTGCCGGTAAATCTCAAAGGCCAGGGGGCTGGAGCCTTCGGAGCAGACCTCGATTACCGTAGCCATGGCTAAAGTAACCATTAACCCCAGAAAGGTCGGCCCCATAAAGCGATGGAAGAAATGCGCCGGAATAAAAGCACCGGCAAGACTGGCCAATAATACCCCCAGAATGATCCACCAGAGGACCATCTGCATAAGCATGAGCATCCCTTTGTAAATCCCCCGGGCATCTGCGATGACAGAATCCCGGTTAAATTTATAGCTCTTCAGGCGCCGGCGGAAATCCTGAATAATAGAATAATCCTGGGCTACCGTAACCGTGTTCGTATTTTTTTCGATTAAACCTTTTTTCTCAAGCAGCATAAAAATCAAACCGGTATTAATCGCAATAATTATGGCCGCCAGAATAATTAACAACCCCTTTAAACCAAACAGGCTCAAGAGCACCATGGTTACTCCAAAATTTGCCCAGGGGCTGGCCAAAAGAAAGCTGATCACTGCCGGGTTGCTCGCTCCCTTTTTATGCAACTGAATGGATAAAGCCAATATCCCATGGCTGCAGGC
>CAZEBD010000170.1:0-1781 GCA_964510625.1 uncultured Planctomycetales bacterium | reverse complement strand
CCTGCGGAAAAATCTTTGGAAGCGGCTTTAGAAATAAAACCGGCAGGGAAAGAAGCAAACAATGCAGAAACTAAATAAACATATTTATACTGTTTCTGAGATCAACCAGCTCGTTAAAGGATTGCTTAAAGATAAGGTCGGCCAGATCTGGCTGGAAGGGGAAGTCTCCGATTTTAAAGCTTACCCCAGCGGGCACTTTTATTTTTCGCTTAAGGACCAGGAATCGATTATCTCCGGAATAATGTTAGCTTATGCTAACCGGGGATTAAAATTCAAACTGGAAAATGGATTAAAGGTTATTTGTTCGGGTAAAATTGATATTTATGGGGCAAGCGGCCGGTACCAGATAGTTGTGGAAACAATGGAGCCTAAGGGAATCGGTGCCCAGCAGTTGGCTTTTGAGCAATTAAAGAAAAGATTAGAGCAGGAAGGCTTGTTTGACCCGGCGCATAAACGGGTTTTGCCTCAGATGCCCTTTACGGTAGGCATTGTGACTTCCAGCGCCGGAGCCGCACTCCGGGATATCCTGCAAATCCTTAAAAAAGGTGCCCCTTGCGTGGATGTGGTCATTCATCCGGTGCGTGTTCAGGGTGAACAGGCCGCCGGTGAAATCGCTGCGGCGATAGCACAGCTGAATAATTTAAAAAATTTGGATTTGATTATTGTCAGCCGCGGCGGAGGCAGCACCGAAGACCTTTGGGCTTTTAATGAAGAGGCCGTAGCCAGGGCAATTTATAACTCTGCACTCCCGGTAATTTCAGCGGTGGGTCATCAGATTAATACCACGCTTTCGGATTTAGTGGCCGATTTCTTTGTAGAGACTCCCTCTGCCGCCGCCAAGATTATTGTTGATAGAAAAAATGCCCTGTTGGCCCAGATCGCCGCCGCACGGTATGAGTTGGAGATTGCCGTTAATAATACGATCGGTGGCCTAAAAAACCGCCTTACGGAATTAACGCATCGGCTTAAAAGCCCGTATGATCGGCTGCTGGAGAGGGAGCAGCAGATCGATGAATTAGTCGCCTCCCTTAATTACGGCATGCGGAATATTTTAGAACTGACGGTTCAGCGGCAGGGGTCGCTGGCCCAGCGTCTGGAGGCGCTCAGCCCGCTGTCAGTATTATCCCGCGGTTATAGTTTAAGCACCCTGTTGCCGCAAGGATCAATCATCAAAGAAGCAGCGCAATTAAAGCCTGGAGATAAATTAAAAACCGTTTTGCATAAAGGATCCTTTATCAGCGCCGTCCTGGAGGTATCGGAAAAATGAAAGAGAAATCCGTTTTTGAAGAGGATTTAAAAAAGCTTCAGAAGACCGTCGAGGAATTATCATCCGGTAAGATTACCCTGGGGGAAGCATTAAAGAAATATGAAGAAGGGGTAAAATTGGCGCAATCCTGTTCGGAGACTTTAGAGGATGCCCGGCGCAAGGTTGAACAATTGATGAAAAAAGACGGTAAGGTTGCTTTAGAAAAGTTTGAGGAGGATGATTGAGGTAAAGTAACCATGCTTTTAGAAAAGATTAATTCACCGCAAGACTTAAAAACACTAAGCTTGGAGCAGCTGGCCGGGTTAAGTGCTGAACTGCGCCAAAGGATGATTGAGGTTGTTTCTCAGACCGGAGGCCACCTGGCCTCAAGTTTAGGGGCGGTGGAGTTGATTGTGGCACTGCATTATTGCCTGAATACCCCAAAAGACAAAATTATTTTTGACGTCGGACACCAGTCCTATGCACATAAATTACTGACCGGGCGTAATAAAAATTTTTCCACGCTTAGGCAATA
>CAZEBD010000169.1:0-1797 GCA_964510625.1 uncultured Planctomycetales bacterium | reverse complement strand
AGGGTATGCCGGCGTTGCGCGATGCTATCTGTGCCTGGTATAAAAACAGGTTTAGTGTCAATTTAGACCCGGAAACCGAAGTCCTGCCACTAATCGGCTCAAAAGAAGGGATTGCGCATTTTCCTTTAGCTTTTTTAAACTCCGGGGATATTTCTTTAATCCCTGATCCGTGTTATCCGCCTTATAAAGGCGGGACGATCCTGGCCGGCGGTAAGCCGTATCTTATGCCTTTGCTTGCGCAGAATTCTTTTCTGCCGGATTTAAAAAAGATCCCGATGGCTATCCGTAAGAAAGCCAGAATAATTTTTGTCAATTATCCGAATAATCCTACCAGTGCCGTTGCCGGAGACGATTTTTATAAGCAGCTGATTGAATTCGCCGTAAAGAATAAAGTTATGATCATTTCCGACCTGGCTTACTCTGAGATGGCTTATGATGGGTATAAGCCGCGCAGCTTGCTTGAATTTGCGGGGGCTAAAGAGGTGGTCATCGAGTTTCATTCCCTTTCTAAAACCTATAATATGACCGGCTGGCGGGTGGGCTGGGCATGCGGTAACCCGCAATTAGTAGCCTCGCTGGCTAAGGTAAAAAGTAATATCGATTCCGGAATATTTTCTGCGGTTCAACTGGCCGGAGTAGCCGCGTTAGAGGGGCCGCAGGATTATTTAAAAAGCATGTGCAGGCTTTACCAGGAGCGCCGGGATATTTTAGTCGGCGGCCTGAATCAATTGGGCTGGCAGGCGGTTAAGCCCAAAGCTACTTTTTATGTCTGGATAAAGCTTCCCGCTAAGACCGATGCGATAAGTTTTGCGGCGCATCTTTTAAAGGATGCCGATATTGTGGCAACTCCGGGGGTAGGTTTCGGGCAATACGGCCAGGGATATATCCGCATGGCTCTTACCGTGCCCGGAGAGAGAATTAAAGAAGCATTAGCGCGTTTAAAAAAAATCTCCTAATGGTCATTTGTTATCTTGGCGTTGGCTCAAATCTGGGTGAGCGCAGAAAGAACATCAAATTGGCAATTAAATCTGTCGGGGCCTTGAGAGATACTAAAGTAATCAGAAAATCAGGATTGTCCAACACCTCACCATGCGGCGGTCCCAAAAGCCAGCCGGATTATCTTAATGCCGCCTTAAAAATTCAAACCGGGCTTTCCCCGGCTATTCTGTTAAAAAAATTAAAAAATATTGAATCTAAGATCGGACGGACTCCGGGAGTGCGATTCGGGCCCCGCTTGATTGATCTGGATATTTTACTTTATGGGGATAAAATAATCCGCAGCAGGGATCTGATTGTCCCGCATCCGCGTATGTTTAGCCGGGATTTTGTGATTAAGCCCCTGCTTGAGGTGCTATGAAAGTTATCCGCGATCCGCAAAAAATGCATCAGCTGCTTAGCGGCCTGAATAAAAACCAAACTATTGGTTTTGTGCCGACAATGGGAGCCCTGCATGAGGGGCATCTGAGCCTGATCAAAGCCGCCAGGGATGAAAATGGCCTGGTAGTAGTAAGTATATTTGTAAATCCGGCGCAATTCGGCCCCCGGGAAGATCTGTATAAATATCCCCGGCCGCTTAAAAATGACCTGGCCTGCTGCCGGAAACAGAAGGTAGATTTTGTTTTCCTGCCGGATGTAAAAAATATGTATCCGCAGGGGTTTTCTACATTTGTCAGTGTGGAGGAGCTTTCTGAGCGGCTTTGCGGAGCAAGCCGGCCCGGGCATTTCCGGGGGGTGGCTACGGTCGTGGCGAAATTACTTAATATTATCGGGCCACAGACTCTTTATTTAGGGCAGAAG
>CAZEBD010000168.1:0-1837 GCA_964510625.1 uncultured Planctomycetales bacterium | reverse complement strand
CCAGCACCGACGGAGCACGTTCAACCATAGTAATATTTTTAGACAGCCCGTTCTTTTGGCAATAAAGCCAAAGATTTGTCGCTGCCTCCACCCCGGTGTAGCCTGCCCCGCAAATAATTATCTGCCCAAACTTATTTTCTTTAAGGCGGTGGATAATCCTCCGGGTATCGGCTAAACTATTCAAAGGGTAACCGTAAGTTTGCGCCTGGGAATCAGAGAAAAAATTCGGCTGGGCTCCGCTGGCCAAAAGCAGGTAATCGTAATCATAGGCAGCTAAATCGGTTCTAAATTTATGCCCGGCCAAATCCAGGCTGATTACCTCCTTACGGATAAATTTAATTTTAAGCCGGGCGCAGAAATCCGCAAGATCATTGGATAAAAACTCCGGGGCGATCCCCCGGCCCAGGCAATCCGGTAAAAGCGGTAAAAAATTAAAATCCTCCCTCCGGTCAAAAAGGCTGACCTGCCCGCCTAATCCAGAAGCAGCTAATCTCCGCACCGCCGATAATCCGGCGAATCCGCCGCCGATAATCATGATTTTTTTCATCGGTTAACCTCACCCAAAGCGATTGCATAATCACCCTTTATATGTTAACATAAATTATGTTTTTGAAAATAGAAAATGAAATCAAAAAAGAGCTCACCGCTTATACCGGCTCGGTCAATAAGCTATACTCCTTAAACAAGCTTTCCAGCGTACTGTTTAAAAGCATTAAAGAGTTTATTTTGCGGCCGGGTAAGCGCATCCGGCCGATTTTATTCTGTATCGGCTACCTGGGTTTTAACCCAAAGGCCCCGCGCGGGCTTTTCCGCAGCGCTTTATCCCTTGAGCTGTTGCATGATTTTATGCTGGTCCACGACGATATCATTGATAAGAGCGACCAGCGCCGCGGCAAGCCGGCCATGCACACCCTGCTTAAAAATTCCCTTAAACAAAATAAAATGATCCGTTCCAGCGGACAGGACCTGGCGATTGTCGCCGGAGATGTAATGTATGCGATGGGCCTGGACGCATTTCTTTCGGTAAAAGCTGACCCGGCAAACAAAGAAAAGGCGTTAAGAAAATTATTCTTAGCCGCTCTCTATACCGGCAGCGGCGAGTTTATCGAGCTGCTTTTAGGGGCAAAATCAATCGCCAAAGTCACCCGCAGCGATATCTACCGGATCTATGATTATAAAACTGCCAATTACACCTTCGCCTCCCCCCTGACGATGGGAGCGATCTTAGCCGGAGCAAGCCCGGCGCAGGTCAATAAACTCCATACTTACGGTATGCTCCTGGGCAGAGCCTTTCAGATCAAAGACGATATTATCGGGATTTTCGGAACGGCAAAAGAAACCGGTAAATCTAACCTGACCGATATCCAGGAGGCTAAAAGGACATTGTTAGCCTGGTATGCTTTTAACCACGCTCAAAAATCCGACCGTTTGATTATCAGAAGAGTTATGGATAAACAGTCCGCTACGCATGCGCAATTGAACAAAATACGCTCGATCATCGCTTCCTGCGGAGCGCTGGATTACGCGCAAAACCAGATTATATCCCTATATACCCAGGCAACCGCTGATATCCGGAATTTAAAAATGGGAGAAGCTTATCAGCAGGCCCTGATTGATTTTTCCCAAAAGACCTTAGGCATTTAAAAGGCAGGCCTCTATGCAAATAAATTTAGCCAAATCCGCAGGTTTTTGTTTCGGGGTAAAAAAAGCAATCGCCATGGCGATTGCCACCGCCAAAACCCGTAAATCCGTATTTATGCTCGGAGATATCGTACATAATGAAAAGGTGGTTGCGATGATCCGGGGTATCGGGATAAAAAAAATCAAGCGCCTATCC
>CAZEBD010000167.1:0-1932 GCA_964510625.1 uncultured Planctomycetales bacterium | reverse complement strand
CTTTAAGCGGAGTGATCCGGCCGATAATTGCAACATAAAAATCTTCTTTTCTTTTATCCTTCGGGTCAAGATATTTAAACCTTTCTAAATCCACGCTGCGGGCAACTAACCTGATCCGGTCATGCGGCACCGCGAAATCTTCAATCATGTGCCTGGCGATCACATTACTCAGCACGATCACTTTCTTGGCCCAGCCCATGACAATACTAAAAAGATGTTTCTGATAATATCCGTGGCAAGTAGTCACCAGTATCGCTTTACTTCTCCGGCAGGCAAAATAAGCAATCCAGGCCGGCACCCTTGAGCGGGCATGGACAATATCGATCTCTTCATTCCTGATGATTTCCACCAGTTGGAAGACCGCCTTATACATGGAAAAAATAGATTTCTTATTTACCGCCAGGCAATAATGCTTTCCGCCGCTGGCTTCTAACTCTTTGACTAAAGCGCCTCCGGCAGAAACCACCACGGACTTATGCCCCAGGCGCACCAGGTACTTTGAAAGATCCAGGGTGCCGGTTTCTACTCCCCCGACATTTAACTCAGGCAAAATCTGCAGTATCTTCATAATATTCTGCTTAACCCTTCGCTGACTTTTATATTATCGCCGCAAACAGGCACAGGCGGCTTATCAAGCAGCAGCTGATTAATCCTGGAGGCTAAATTTCCCGCCTCTTCCAGATAGATCAGCTTCTGTTTTTGATAGTTCTCCAGAAACCGCCGGTGCTTGGCGCTAAGCCCGCCGGAATTAAAAACGACTACGTATTTATTTGCGCAAACCGCCTCCGAAATCATCGAAATACTTTCCGGTGAGACAATAACCAGATCGCTCAACCCTAAGATACCGCCGAGAACATCCGGATGGTTGTTTTTGCCGGCGATGACTAAAAGTTTACAGCGCGCATAATCCCGGAATTCATCCTTAACCGCATCCTCGGCTTCAGGCCCGCTGCGCCGGGATGTAGAGATCAGGATATCCGCATCTATTTTTTTTACTTCCGCGGATATTTTTCTGACGACTTGGCCGGTCAGAGAAAATTTCCTGCTATTACCCCCCAGCAATAAACCCAGGCAGGGCTTGGCCGGCTGCGCCGACAGGAGCCCGGACTGCTTAAGGCCGGCTACCTTTTGACTTAAATATTCCGGATCGATTAAATTCAGCGCTCCTTCAGTGACTACTACGCCGCGGCCTGACGGATTATCGTGCTTAGGGATGATCACTAAATTAAATTTCTTTACTCCCGGGTAGCCCGGCCGCATCAGTACCACACTCTTGGCCTGATACTCCCGGCTTAAAAAATAATTTACCGCGCTGATCGAACTACCGGCAGAAATGATAAAATCCGGACGGGCAGACATCAGGTTTTGCCAGCTTGGCGTTGTCAACGCATAACGCAAAAATCTGGCGCCGCACCCTGCGCCCTGATACCTGCCGCTAAACTTAGATAAACAGCCCAGGATAAAAGCAGCTACCGGCCGCCGGAAAGCTACCTCCTGCACCAAAGAATCTGCTTTAATCCCCCGGCCAGCTAACTGACGGATAATTAATTTAGCCACTCCTTCGGATTGGCGCAAATGGCCGGTCTTACCGTCGGAAAGAATCAGGATATTTCTGGCTTTACTGTATTTATAGATCTTATAAGTCCAGAGGTATTCATACGGATACTGGCGCAGGTATTTTTCATAAATGCTGATCAGCCTTTGCAAATTCTGCTGTAAATCAATCTGAGGATTTCCGCTGCGCTCGGCAGTAAAGACCTGATCCAGGATCAATTTGGTATGCGCACCTTTAATCCGCGTATAATAAATCGGAATGATCGCACAATCATATTTTAACGCCAGCTTTACCGCCCCGATAGACATCGAGGCATCTTTGCCGAAAAAATTTACCAACAGGCCTTTTTTCCCTCCCTGGTCCACAGTCATACCGAT
>CAZEBD010000166.1:0-1943 GCA_964510625.1 uncultured Planctomycetales bacterium | reverse complement strand
AAAAGTGGTCAGCTCTATTGCGATGTTTTATGACCTTGAGTCACCCATGGATTTTGCCCGCCAGGTCGCTGAAATTTTAGCCGATGACGGCATCTGGGTTTTTGAGCAAAGCTATATGCCGACCATGCTGAAAATGAATGCATATGACACCATCTGCCATGAACACCTGGAATACTATTGCCTTAAGCAGATTAAGTGGATGACTGACCGGCTGGGTTTAAAAATTATCGATTTGGAGTTAAACCAGATCAACGGAGGGAGTTTTTCGGTTACGGTCGCTAAATCAAATTCCGCCTATCGGGAAAATAAGCAATTAATCGATAAATTACTTGCTGAAGAAAAAAGCCGAAAACTGGATACGCTCGGGCCTTTTGAGGAGTTTAAGCGCCGCATTTGGGGCCACCGGGAGGAATTGTTACAGCTGATCCGGAAGATAAAATCAGAAAAGAAAAAGCTCATCGGTTATGGTGCATCCACTAAGGGTAACGTGATCCTGCAGTTCTGTAAAATAACTGCCGCAGAGGTTCCTTTTATTGCCGAGGTCAATGCCGATAAGTTCGGCCGCTTTACTCCGGGAACCCATATTCCGATAATTTCAGAGGCCCAGGCCAGGCAGATGCGCCCGGATTATTATTTTGTCCTACCCTGGCATTTTAGAGAGAATATTATAGCCAGAGAAAAAGATTATCTTAACTCCGGAGGAAATTTATTATTCCCGCTGCCTTCTTTAGAGATAGTGCATAAATGAAGATTTTATTCTTATCGACAAATGAATACGGAGATCTGACTTCGGGGCAGGGGGTTATTTTGACCAATACTATGCGCTGCCTGGCGGCTTTACCTGAGGTAGAATCCGCATTGGGGATCTTTAGGCCGCTGGATTCCTTCCGGGCGGATCTTTTGCCGCAGAACCCGGCGTATCGTTTGCCTGCGGTTGAGACGCTATTCTATCTTAAGGGCAGGCCTTATAACCGGCTAAAAATGTTCAGGGGAATGTTTAAGATTTCATCTAAAGATGAGATGGATTTTCTTAAGTCGGTGGATAAAGAAAGCCGGGATTATGACGCCGCTATTTGGTTTGGCAGCGCTTATGATCCGGTAAGTTTAGCCCTGCCGGATTATTGTCGCTGCCCGGTTTTGTTTCAGATCAATGACAGCCTTTCTCTTTATGAAAAAAGGCATATTGTCAAAAGATTAAAAACTTTAAGAATTTCTCTGGCACAGTGGCATGAAAGAAGGATTCTATCCTGCGGATACGCGCAGGTTATCTATGTTTCCCGGGAGGATTATACAACCGGCCTGGGGCTGGTTGATAAAAATAAATATCCGCAGATAGCCTGTTTACCGGTAGGGGTAGATGCAAAATTATTTTATCCCAGGACGGTTCCTAAAGTAAAAAGTGCTCAAACCGTGCTGCTTTTTACCGGCACGATGTTCTTCCAGCCGAATATCGATGCGGCGTTATATCTGATTAGACAGATCATGCCTAAATTAGATCAGGATGTCTGCCTGCGGATAGTCGGCAGGGATCCGGTGCCGGAGATTATCGAGGCCGCCCGGCGGGATCCCCGCATCGTAGTAACGGGATTAGTCACTGATATCGTCAAAGAGTATCATGATGCAGATATCTTTATTGCGCCGATGATCTCGGCTGCCGGAATAAAAATAAAAATTTTACAGGCAATGGCCTGCGGGCTGCCGGTGATTGCTACAACCAGATGCATTGATGCTTTTCCGCAAAGGCCTGCCGGGGTGATCTCCGCGGCCGACACAAGGGAAATTGTCGATGGCGTGAATGACTTAATTAATAATCCAGATAAGCGCCGGGATCTGGGCAGGCAGGGCAGGATGTTTATTGAGAAAGAATGGTCCTGGGAGAAGCGGACTGAGAAATTGCTGTCTATTTGTGCAAACCTTATTTACTCTAAAGATAGGATAAATCA
>CAZEBD010000165.1:0-1993 GCA_964510625.1 uncultured Planctomycetales bacterium | reverse complement strand
TTTCTGCCGTCCTGCTTGGTAATCTTGCCGGGAATCCCTACAACCGTAGAATTAGGCGGGACATCCTTAATCACTACCGCATTTGCCCCGATATAAGAATTATCTCCGATCATGATATTACCCAGGACTTTTGCTCCGGCTCCAACCACAACATTATTGCCGATGGTCGGATGGCGCTTGCCCTTAACGATCCCGGTGCCGCCTAAGGTTGAGCCCTGATAAAGCAGGACATCATCCCCGATAATCGCCGTCTCTCCGATAACCACCCCTAAACCATGGTCAATAAAAAACCGCTTGCCAATTTGGGCACCCGGGTGGATTTCAATCCCGGTAAAAAACCTGGCCACTTGCGATAAGTAACGGGCCAGAAAGAAAAATTTTATCCGGTAGAAAAAATGCGCCATCCGGTAAACAATTAAAGCATGAATCCCCGGATAAAGGATGAGAATCTCAAAAAAACTTTTGGCCGCCGGATCCCTTTTCTGAGCCGCCCGGATATCGGAATAAAATACTATCGAAAAAACCACCAGCTTAATTACGGCAATCGCCAATAATATAAGCAGAATATTCATTAAACAAACCATGTCAGTCCCCCTTAATTAAAGAAGCGGTCGCAAAACAAGAGATGGCTTCCATATGCCCTACCGCGCCTAACCCTTCATTGGTTTTGGCTTTAATATTTAAAATCCCCTGCTCGATATTTAAAATCTCACAGATCTTTTCTTTAATTTGTTTCTTAAAAGGAGTCAACTTTGGTTCCTGGGCGATCACGATAATATCTAAGTTGTTGATCTTATAACCACTCTTATCCACCAATTCCTTAACCACTTTAAGCAGGCGGCTGGAAGCAATCCCCTGGTATTGCGGATCGGTATCCGGAAAATGTTCTCCGATATCACCCAATGCCAGCGCCCCCAACAAAGCATCACAAAGGGCATGGATCAAAGCATCCCCGTCGGAGTGGCCAAGCAGGCCTTTAATATAAGGAATCTCTACTGCCCCCAGAAAAAGCTTCCTACCCTCGATCAAACGGTGGATATCATAACCGGTACCGACTCGATAATGCATATTTATCCCCTTTTGGCGATTAACCCGCAGATCAGCAGATCCTCAGGCGTGGTAATTTTAATATTCCGGTAACTTCCCTGGATAATTACAACATCCCTGCCTGATCTTTCCGCTAAAGCCGCATCATCGGTAACCTTAGCTTTGGCGTATTTTTTATATGCCTTAAGGATCAGCTCTTTTTCAAAAACCTGCGGGGTCTGCACCTCCCAAAGGCTATCCCGGTCTAAAGTCTCTTTGACCAGGTTCACCCAACGGCTGGATTTTATGGTGGCTTTGGGCTTTACTGCGGCGATGGCACAGCCGGTTTTTTTAGCCCCCCGGATAACCCGGGTAATCATTCCAGCATCGATAAACGGCCGGGCAGCATCATGGATCAATACCCATTTGGTGCTGACATTAACCGCTTTCAGCCCGCGATATACCGAATCCTGACGTGCTGATCCGCCTAAAACAACCTCTTTAACTTTTGTAAAAGAACCGCTCTTAATCAACCTGATAATCGCCTGCCGGTTTTGGCGGTTGACAACCACGACTATCTCATCGATCTCCGGATGTTTCTGAAGAGTTTTCAAAGAATAACTAATTACCGGCAATTTACCTATTTTGATCAACGGTTTGGAAATTGCTGTTTTAAGGCGTTTTCCCTTTCCGGCTGCCACAATAATCGCACTCAGCATTATTTTTCGATTTTAGTAAAAATCATCCGTCCGGCCTGGGTTTGCAGGACCGAGGTGACCGCGACTTTAACATCCTGGCCGATTAAGCGCCGGGCATCCTCCACCACCACCATCGTGCCGTCATCTAAGTAACCTACCGCCTGATTATGCTCTTTACCTTCTTTGATCAGCTTAATATGCATCTCTTCGCCGGGGAAAACCACCGGCTTAAGCGCATTAGCTAACTCGTTAATGTTTAAAACCCGGAT
>CAZEBD010000164.1:0-1998 GCA_964510625.1 uncultured Planctomycetales bacterium | reverse complement strand
ATATAACTAAAAGTAAAACCAGAAATATTTTTTTCATCTTATTTTTTAGCAATCAAGATCACGTTCTCCGCCGGGAAAATATAGGTCCAGAACCGCTCATAGGCATCCGGAAAACGGTTAGCCAGTGCGGCGATGCCAACCAAACGGAAAGTTTTATAAAATGTTATTTTTTGCACAACGACCTTAAATTTCGTCTTAGCCAGCAATCCGGAAAACATAAAATACGAAAAGAAACGCTTATGGTCAACTTCAGAATATGCCACCCGCGATGAAAAATGCGGTGTCTCAATAAAAATTGTTCCGCCGGGCTTAAGGATCCGGTAACACTCCTGGATAAATTTAACCGGATCCAACACATGCTCGATTACATGCTTGGCATAAATTTTATCAAATTCGTTATCTTTTATCGGATAAGGATAGATATTTAAATCATGCAGGATCTCCGGATTTGCGCTTTGGTCAATATCTAACCCCAGCGCCCCGGGGATCTTATTTTTACCACAACCGATATCCAGTATTTTCTCCACAATGATCTCCTTGGTAAATTTAGCTTAAAAAACCCCGATCCAACTTAATCACGTTTAAATAAAAATTTAATCCTGAATATCACCCATAAAGCAGGAATCATATGAATCGCCCTGATCGTTTTACCCTCCTGGTGCGTCCGCGCTTTATACTTGACCGCTACCTCCCCGATCTTATATCTTTTTTTACATAGCCGGCTGACTAACTCAAATTCCGAAGCTTCATTGGTGGTCTGACAGCCCAGCCCCCGCAAGATATCCGTTTTAATTATTTTTGTGGCGATTACATCACTAAATTTCCGGCCATAGAACAAATTGATCAAAGAGGTGGCAATGATCGTCCCCAGCCAATAAGGCCTTTCCTTGATCAAGCCAAATGTAGAGATATTTTTTCTATCCAGAAGCCGGGAGCCAAAAACCCCGTCCAAATCTTCAGTCTCAAGCTTCTCCATCATCTTATAGACATCATTCATGTCATATTCTAAATCTGCCCCCGGAGCATAAAAATATTTTCCCCGGGCAAGAGAGATCCCTTCACGCACCGAGAATCCGGCGCCTAGATTCCGGTCATGCAGAATAATCTTTAACTCCGGGTCCGACTGGCAGGCCTGTAAAATCTCCCGGGTTCCGTCAGTCGAACAATTATCGATAATCAATATTTCTTTATCCAGGTTAAGCTGCTTTGCCTGCTGGATTGCCCCGGCAATCGTCAGCTTTTCATTAAAACAGAAGATCAAAATGGTCAGTTTCATATTTTTTCCATAAATTTAGTAACCATCTTTTTTATATACGCCAGCCGCGGATAATCCAGCCCGGGATAAACCCCGATCCAGAAAAGATTGTTCATCACCATGTCCGTATTCTTAAGATTCCCGGCTGCCCGGTATTTTATACCGGCATAGGCCGGCTGTTTTAACAGATTACCTCCGAATAACATCCGGGTGGCAATTTTACTATCTTCCAGGTAATTAACAATATCACTGCGGCTAAAGGGTGCACTTGCCCTGACTAAAACCGGAAAACCAAACCAGCTGGGGTCAGTATACAATTTATTCTCCGGCAAAATCAAATAATCGTCATATTCCTTAAAGACTTTATAAAGAAATTTAAAGTTGCACTTTCTGGCGGCGATAAAACCCGGAAGCTTCTTAAGCTGCGCGCAGCCGACCGCCGCCTGCATATCGGTAACCCTCAGATTATAACCGATATGTGAATAGACGTATTTGTGGTCATAACCGTAAGGCAGGCGCCCAAATTTTTGTTTAAAGCGTTTCTTGCAAGTATCATCCTGGCCGGATGCACACCAGCAATCCCTGCCCCAATCACGCAAAGACATAACGATTCTTTTTAACAAAGGGTCGCTGGTTAATACCGCCCCTCCTTCACCCATAGTAATATGGTGGGGCGGATAAAAACTGCAGGTTGAGATATCCCCGAATGTGCCGGTATAGCTACCCCGGTATTTAGACCCCAG
>CAZEBD010000163.1:0-1999 GCA_964510625.1 uncultured Planctomycetales bacterium | reverse complement strand
GCGCTGCCTAATTGCAAGAGTATGGAATCTGCGGTTTTGGGCATAAATGGAGCAATCTCCTGCCCGACCACTCTGATTGCCTCAACCAATAACCGGATAAAAGCCTTAAGTTGTTCATCCTTGCCTTCCTTGGCCAGGTTCCAGGGCTTAGTCTCTTCGACATATTTATTGGTCAAACCGATCACTTCCCAGATCTTTTCCAGCGCTAAACTAAAATCATTGCCAACGCCTAATGACACTCCCACTGTTTCAGGCAGCAGTTTAAGTTTTTCTTTTATATTCTGTCCGCTGTTATCGAATTGAATATTATACACATCCAGATCTAAAACAGCGCCAGCATAATATTTCTCTACCATCGTCAGAGTACGGTAAATGAGGTTTCCTAAGTCGTTGGCCAGGTCGCCGTTAAACCTCTTAATGATCGCCTCCTCGGAAAAATTACCGTCCAAACCGAAGGGCACATCGCGCAAAAGAAAATACCGGTAAACATCAATGCCAAACTTATCCACCATCTCTAAAGGATTTACGGCATTGCCGCGGGATTTGGACATCTTATCCTGGTTGATCATCCACCAGCCATGAGCAAATATTGTATCCGGCTGCCGGATGCCCAACGCCTCCAGCATGATCGGCCAGTAAATCGCATGGTGCCTTAATATGTCTTTACCGACTAAATGCACCACCCGGACATCCTTGCCCCACCAGGCCGATTGATATTTGTTCTTGTCGTCAAACTTACCCACGGCGCTGATATAATTGATCAGGGCATCAAACCAGACATAAGTAACGTGCTTTGCGCTAAAGGGCAAAGGAATTCCCCAGCTTAATCTTTCTTTGGGCCTGGAGATACATAAAGGTTCAAGTTTATTTAATGAAAGAAAGCTTAGAACTTCATTTCTGCGGCTCTCCGGCTGAATAAAAGACGGATTCTCCCTGACATGTTTAATCAGCCAATCCTGATATTTGGACAAATTAAAAAAGAAGTTGGTTTCGCTGATATTTTCCAGCGGCCGGTGGCAATCCGGACAAAGATTTTCGGTAATCTGCGTCTTAGGCCAAAAGGTCTCACAGGGGGTGCAATACCATCCCTCATATTTATCCTCATAAATATCCCCCTTATCATAAACGATCTGCAGGGCTCTTTGCACGCATTGGATATGTTTTACCTGCGTGGTCCGGATAAAATCATTATTGGATATCTCCAGCTTATGCCACAGTTCTTTAAACTGCACCACCACTTTATCCACAAATTCAATCGGAGAAAGCCCGGCGTCATCCGCCGCTTTCTTAATCTTCTGGCCGTGTTCATCGGTCCCGGTAAGAAACCAGACATTATCTTTACCCAAAATATTGCGGTTATGGCGGGCCAAAGTATCAGCAGCAATATTGGTATAAGAATGCCCGATATGCGGAGAGGCATTTACATAATAAATCGGCGTTGTAATATAAAACTTATTTGACATGATCTTTTTCCTTATAGCTGACCTCAATATAGCCGCCGTCATCTAACTGCACGCTGACCATGCGTTTAAAGACATTAACGTTGATTACCTTACCTTTACCCTCCGCAGTATTTAAATGCTCCCCTTCCCTGGGCAGCCCTTTGGAAAGGATCCGGTAAGTTTCATATTCATAAGACAGACAGCACATGAGCCGGCCGCAGAGCCCTGAGATCTTCGGCGGATTTAAAGGCAGCCCTTCCTCTTTGGCCATCTTGATGGTTACCGGTTCAAAATCTTTCAGAAATTTTTTACAGCACAGCTCACGGCCGCATGAGCCGTAGCCGCCGAAAAGCCTGGCCTCATCCCTGACCCCGATCTGGCGCAGCTCGATCCTGGCCTTAAAGACTTTAGCCAGGTCCTTAACTAAATTACGGAAATCTACCCGTCCGTCGGAAGTAAAATAAAACAGGATTTTGGAGCGGTCAAATGAATACTCCGCCTTCACCAGCTTCATCTCTAATTTATGCTCCAGGATCTTTTTCTCGCAGGCATTAAAT
>CAZEBD010000162.1:0-2028 GCA_964510625.1 uncultured Planctomycetales bacterium | reverse complement strand
ATCCTCCACTGCTGCAGGCCGTCATCAAGAATCAGCATCTGTGCGCCATATTTATCGATGGCCACTTCTGCTGCCCTGATCCTGTTTTTATCCACCACCACCTGCACCAAAGGAAGCTTACTTTGCAGCATCGCCGGCTCATCACCCAGGCTGGCCAAGCCGGATCTTCCGGAAACCCGCTTATACCCCCGGCTCAAGATTGCGATTTTATTACCGGTGGAGTTTAATTTATCCGATAAATACTCAACCAGAGTAGTCTTGCCTGTGCCCCCTAAAGTAATATTGCCTACACTGATCACCTTAGCCCCTAAACGCACCGGCTTTAACCGGTAAATACCGGCCAGGAGAATAACCCCCAGGCCGTAAACCAGGGAAAGAATGAACAGACACCCTCTTAACAACATACCCCAGGGGCCTTTGACCTTGCCGCTGACTAAATTATAAAGATACTGCTGAGCTAAAGGCATGGCGATATTATTAGATTATTTTAAGCAGCATCAAAACCCCGATACAGATAAATAAAGAGGCTCCCACATAGCGGATCATCTCCGGCCGGATAAATTTAGCCATCAGCGACCCCAAAAGCACCGAAATCACCGTCACAATGATATAGGCCGCCACCGAACCCACCCAAACCGACCAGGGCTTGCCGGTTTTAGCCGCCATTCCAATACCGACTAACTGGGTTTTATCCGCTAATTCGGCAAAAAATACCGCCCCAAAAGTGGCCAAAAATACCTTCCAATCCATAGCTGTCTCCTTGTCTACATAGACAATACCCGCGCAGTTCCGTTAAGCGCGGGGTATCTTATCACTCAGTCTTCTTTAAGCAAATATGATACCACAACCGGCCCATCCAGGCAAATGATTTCAAAAGCTAAAACCCAAGATTGGCAATAAGATAGGTAATTTCATCAGGAAAATAAAAATTCAGGAATTAGTCTGAAAGTATGGAAGAAATATTACGTTCAATAAACTCGATCAACTTCTTTTGGTTGGCTTGCGAGAGGTTGGAGAATTCTACCCCGATCCCCGGGTATTCATGCGGCTGGATGGCTTTATCCGGAACCCAGACCACCCGGGCTTCCAGCTCCAGGATCTCCGGGTTTGGCGAAAGCTTCATTTTCAGGATCACATCATCCCCTAACTTAAATTTACCGCAGCCAAAAATAAAAGCCCCGACCGCGCTTAAATTGATTACATCGACCTTCAGGCATTCCGGCGATCCGGGCTGCTTAGAGTTTAATTCGATCTTTAAATCGATCGGCAGGCGTTTGAATCGGCGGCGCAGTTGCATCTTTTTGATCTCTTCGATTGCTTTATCTTCCTTAAAACTATTGACCGCCGCATCCCATGTCGCATAAATCTCCATAACTCGGTCAACCCCGGAAACCGTAAAAATATCCTTAAGCTGGGCCGGAATATTGACAAATTTCATTCTGCCGCCATGGTTGGTCACTTCTTTATAGGCAATGACCACCACCGACACCCCCATATAATCAATATTCTGCACATCTTCAAAGTTACAAAGCAAGTCCAGATAGCCGTCGCGCACGCACTGGCCGACCACCTCCACCAGATTGGCCGAATCTACATCGATCCGTCCGCTTAAGTCCAGAATAACACAACCAGCCGCCTGCCTTAATTTAATCTCTAACATATGAGTTTAAAATCAACCTTTACCCCTAAAACAATAAACCTAATATATAACTGGCCGAGACTCCTAAATTTACTAAAACCGTTAAGCCGCACATCTTTTCTAATTTCCGGCGGTCGCAATAAGCGCCTTTAAGCATATAATACGCCAACCCCAGCGAAATAATTAATACCGGAAGATAAAAAACCGCTGATAAAACAGGCAGGCCTTTAGCCACCCCCCATAAAAATACCGCCGCTCCTGAAATCGCCAGAAAAGCATAAAGGCAAGCCCCTTTTTCTTTTCCAATCCGGACCAAAATATTTTTTTTAGCCGCCAGGCGATCCGCCGGGTAATCCGGATATTCGTTAATCAAGATCATATTGGCCACA
>CAZEBD010000161.1:0-2099 GCA_964510625.1 uncultured Planctomycetales bacterium | reverse complement strand
AGGGTCATTACATCCAAAGGATTGGTCACCATGAGCACAATCGCTTGCGGGGCCAACTCTTTTATTTTTAAACAAACACTTTGAATAATCTGGGCATTTTTGGCCAGCAATTCCTCGCGGGTCATCCCGGGCTTGCGCGCCAGGCCTGCAGTGACCACCACGATATCCGATCCCTTCAACTGGTTGATATCATCGCTGCCGCTGATACTATAATTACTTTTTAACAGCGGACGGGCATCCTCTAAATCCAGGGCCTTACCCAGCGCCAGGCCTTTGACTACATCAATCAACAAAACATCGCCTAACCCCTCGGCAGCAATACGCATCGCGGCTAAGCTTCCGACATTTCCGGCGCCAATAATCGAAATTTTCATAGGATTATGCCTTCTTTAATTTACTGATAACCGCATCCGCCATTTGCGAAGTAGTGGCAGCGGATGGGTCAAGCGGATCCTGTTTAAAATCGTAAGTCACAGATTTACCTTCAGCGATAACCTGACTGACTGCCTGTTCCAGGCGGTCAGCCGCCTGACTTTCTTTAAGATAACGCAGCATGAGCACCCCGGAAAGGATCATCGCCGTAGGATTAACCTTATTTTTTCCTTTGTATTTAGGAGCCGAGCCGTGCACCGCTTCAAAAACTGCCAATTGCGATCCGATATTAGCACCGGGAGCAATCCCCAACCCGCCAATCAGGCCGGCACAAAGATCTGAAATAATATCACCGTAAAGATTGGGCAGGACTAAAACATCGTAATTATGCGGTTTTTGCACCAGCTGCATGCACATATTGTCCACAATCGCTTCCTCAAAAATTATTTTACCGGCAAACTCGGCGGCAACCTGGCGGGCGGACTGTAAAAACAACCCGTCGGTGAATTTCATAATATTGGCCTTATGCACGCAGGTAACTTTTTTACGTTTATTCTCTAAGGCATAATTAAAAGCAAAACGGACAATCCTTTCGGAAGCAAACTTTGAGATCGGTTTAATGCTTATCCCGGAATCGGCCCGGATAGCTTTATTGGTATCTTTTTTAATCTGATCGATCAAAGCTTTGGTCTCCGGCTGGCCCTCCTGAAATTCAATTCCTGCGTAAAGGTCTTCGCTGTTCTCACGGATAATCACTAAATCGATATCTTTAAAACGGCTTCTGACACCCGGATAACTTTTAGCCGGGCGCACACAGGCAAAAAGTTCTAAAGCCTGGCGGATAGCCACATTTACCGAACGAAAGCCTGTACCGATCGGCGTGGTAATCGGGCCTTTAAGCGCAACCTTATTTTGCTTAACCGAATCGATAACGCTCTGCGGCAGAAGTTGGCCGGTTTTCTCCAAAGCATCCGAGCCGGCCAATACGCTTTCCCACCGGATATCTACTCCCGTAGCTTCAATACAACGGGTAGCCGCCAGGGTTACTTCATAACCGATGCCATCGCCGGGAATTAAGGTTACTTTATGCATTTAAACTTTCAATTCTCCGTATTTTTTATAATAATTGACGATCCCGCCTTCACTCAACAACTGCTGCATAAACTTAGGCAGCGGTTTGATCGCAAGATCCACACTTTTAGTTAAATTCTTAACCAGCCCTTTATCCAGGTCAATCTCCAGTTGGTCGCCTTCATCAATCTTACTGGTATCGGTCTGGATCAACAACAGCCCGATATTAAAGCTGTTGCGGAAAAATATGCGTGCAAACTGCGGGGATAAAACGGCCAGGATCCCGGCTTCTTTGATCACCAAGGGAGCCTGCTCGCGGCTGGAGCCCATGCCAAAGTTATTGCCGGCGACAATGATCGATTGGCCCGGAGTGATCTTTTGGGCAAAATTCGGATCGATATCCTCCATAATATGCTTGGCCAGTTCTTTCATATCGGTAATCGCAAATTTATAGCGCCCCGAAATTATAAAATCGGTATTGATATTATCCCCAAGTTTTATGCTTTTTCCTTCGAGGGTCATAGCTGCTTAAATTCTTCCTTGTTCTTAATTTTAGACATCGCCACATCCAAAGTAATCAAGCCTTTATGCATCAGTTCCTTTAAACAGCTGTCCATGGTATTCATCCCGTATTGCTGTCCGGTCTGCATCGCCGT
>CAZEBD010000160.1:0-2186 GCA_964510625.1 uncultured Planctomycetales bacterium | reverse complement strand
GATCGATACGAGCCTTGATCATGTCCATGTGCTGGATCCGATTATGCAGACGATTGAAGAGATGCAGGATAGAGTTAAGACTTTAGAGAAGAAGTAAATTGATAGTTTTTGTCTTGTCTTGATTTTTCGCCGGGACGCTCGTTTTGCCCCGGCGTGGCAAAACTTCGCTCGGGTCGGCTGGCGTCGCTCTGCCGGAACAAATATTGGAGGCAACCGTGCCCGCTCCTGGCCTCTACGCCCGGCTCCAAATCAAGCCAAGCCAATTTAAAGCACTGTTATTTCTATGGAAAATAAAATTTTTATATATAATTCTCTTACCCGTAAAAAAGAAGAATTTATCCCCCTAAAACCTAAACAGGTGAAAATGTATGTTTGCGGCCCCACGGTTTATGACCAGCCGCATATCGGCCATGCCCGTAGTGCTTATATATTTGATGTAATCAGAAGATATTTGGTGTATAGGGGGTACCAAGTTAAATTTGTCAGAAACGTAACTGATGTTGATGATAAAATTATCGATAAAGCGCAAAAAGAATTTGAAGGCGAAGATTTAAATACCGCAGTGAAAAAAGTTTCTACCAAATATCTTGATCTTTATCATGAAGATATGAAGAGTTTGGGTATTCTTGAGCCGGATGTAGAGCCTAAGGCCACTGAGTATGTTTGTTCTAAGAATCCCCTAATGCAGGAATTTATTCAACAGTTGATCGATAAAGGTTGTGCCTATGTTTCTGAAGGGGATGTATATTTTGATATTAAGAAGGCAAAGAATTATGGAAAACTATCCAATCAGGCGCTAGATAAAATGGAAGCTGGAGCAAGAATTGCTCTAGGTGATAAAAAGAAAGATCCACTAGATTTTACCTTATGGAAAGCTGTAAAACCTGGAGAGCCTGCCTGGGATAGTCCTTGGGGTAAGGGTAGGCCAGGATGGCATATTGAGTGTTCCGCGATGAGTTCGGATATCTTAGGTGACGAATTTGATATTCACGGAGGAGGAATTGATTTAATCTTTCCTCATCATGAGAATGAAATCGCTCAATCCGAAGGTGCTGGAAAAAAATTTGCCCGCTACTGGATGCATCATGGTTTACTGACTATTAATGCTCAAAAAATGTCCAAGTCGTTGGGAAATTTTATAACGATTAAAGATGTATTGACAAAAGAGGTATTATCTAAATACCCGGTTGATACTCTGAAAGTTTTCTACCTACAAGCGCATTATTCAAGCCCGATAGATTTTACTTGGGAAAGGCTAGAGGAGGTTTGTAGGTCGATGCATAAATTCGAAATGCTTTTTCATAGAATAGAATTGGTGCGTAAATCAGGGTTGACTAAATCCATCAAGACACACGAATTTATCGAAAGAAATAAGAATAGCTTTATTAAAGCAATGGATGATGATTTTAATACTCCTGATGCTTTAGCCAGCCTTTTTGATTTAGTTAGTGACACTAATAAATTCATAGACCAGGAAAAGGATGTATCCAATTATGCTGAAATAGTTAATGGGGCAGAAAAAGTACTTATAGAATTAGGCGGTATTCTTGGTCTTGCATTAAAGCCTGCTGTCGTAGGTATGAATATTTCAGAAAAAGAAATTGATTTAGCTATCGCTCGTCGGACTAAAGCTAAGTTGGATAAAGATTATGCGTTAGCGGATAAGATTAGAAAAGAGCTAGAGGATAAGGGAATTATTTTAGAAGATACTAAAGACATTACGACTTGGAGAAGTAGATTATAGCGGGTGGCGCGGCGACGGGTTCCCTGCCGCCCGCAACGAAGTGAGGACGGTAGGGTGGACGCCGTGACAGGACCCGCTAAGGATTATTATGAAAGGCAAGTTTATTACATTTGAAGGCAGCGAAGGCTGCGGTAAGAGCACACAGTCAGAGATGCTTTTTGGCTATCTTAAGGCTAAAGGCAAGAAAGCAATTTATCTGCGTGAGCCGGGTGGAGTAAAACTCAGCGAGGATATCCGTAAGCTTCTTTTGGACCCTAAAAGCCGGATCAATGCCGAGGCTGAGACCCTGCTTTATATGGCTGCCCGCGCCCAGGTAGTTGAAGAGATAATTAAACCGGCGCTGGAAGCCGGTAAAATTGTGGTTTGCGACCGGTTTCTTGACTCTACCATTGCTTATCAGGGTTATGGGTTAGGGGTAGATATTAAACTGATTAAAACTTTA
>CAZEBD010000159.1:1997-2220 GCA_964510625.1 uncultured Planctomycetales bacterium | reverse complement strand
TCCTGTTTCTGTAAATCGGCTACACAATCGGCGGTTTCATCATCAGAAGCATCATCATAAACACAGACTGCTAAATCACGGTAAGTCTGGTTTAAAGCGCTATTAATTGCCCGTCTTAACAGCTGCGGGCGGCAATGCGTCGGGATAATCGTGGTGATTTGAGCAGTATTCATTTAATCGGCGTAATTTACCTTTAGTTTATTTTTCAGATGCTTCAGGCGCA
>CAZEBD010000159.1:0-1987 GCA_964510625.1 uncultured Planctomycetales bacterium | reverse complement strand
TTGAAATGACAAAATAGAAACCGCAATTTGGTTTCATAAAATAAGCCGCGGCAAAGAATAAAACCGTAGCAATTAAATACGCTGCGCATAAATGCACCGGCAGAAAGGCCTTATTCAGAATCAAAATTAACCCGGCCAATCCATAGGTAGAGCCGGTCAATGCGAATATTTTAAACAGGTAGAAAAACCAACCGCCAGGGGCAACTTTCAAACACTGCCCGTAGATCCTGGGTATCGTGTAAAGGTAAACAAAAATATAAAAAAAGACCATGGAAAAACCCGCCCCGGACATTCCCCAATAATAAACTAAAATTATCGTCACCGGGATAGTCAGGAAAATCTGGTAAAACTGCTGGCGGGCAGCAATATCCGGGCGGCCGGTAACTAAAGAAAAAATAAACGGAACCGCCGAGGTGGCATTCATATAATAACCTAAACATAAAAAAACGGTGGGCAAAAGCAAGCTTTGAGCGATCTGCGGGTTAAAAATAAAAGAAGCAACCGGCAGCAAAGCAAAAGGAATAACTGCTAGCAAAGGAGCCGATAGAAAACAAAGCAGATCCTGAAATTTACGGTATTGTGCCGTGAGGCCAAGATTGTCTTGTGATTTAAAACTAGCGGAAAATGACGGGAATACCGCCTGAGTAATCGCCCCGGTAAATAAAGAGCCCCGCGAAACAATTCCCTGCACAAACCCGTAATATCCGGACGCACCAATAGGTAACATTTTACTCAAACACACTTTGTCAATCTGCGTAAGTATCGGGCCGGTTACTGTAATAAACATCATCCGGGAAGCAAAATAGATATTTCTTTTAACCACCTTTGAGCAATACCTCGGGATAAGCGCCACCAGGCCAAAAAACTTAGCCGATACCAGTAAACTACCTGAAATAAACTTCCCCCCAGGGTAAGAATCAGGATCGTACCGGCTTGTTGCAATCCGGTAGTCAGAACATCGATCGTATTATTAAACTCCATTCTTTCTAAACCGACGAATAAACTGACATAAAAAGATTTAGGCAGCGCTAAGAATGAAGCCATCCCCATTACCCGCAGAATGTGCACGGCTGTCGGCGCATCCATAGTTTTTAATATAATCCACTTCTGGACTAAAACCGGAGCGAAAAAAAATACCGCCAGGGCAAAACCAAGATAAAAGATCCAGTAAAAAAGCGAAAATGTGCGGATAAGGTCATGGATATATCCCGGATCGGTTTTATGGTGGGCGGAGACCTCGCGGATCGTAGTTGAGCAGATGCCTACCTCAAACATACTGCAAAAAATAGCGTTGATCGCCGCCGCCAGATAAATGATCCCCAAGGCATCTTCGCCCAGCCGTTTAAAAATAAATTTAACCGCCACAAAGCCCAAAACAATCAATAAGCTCTGGCCGAAAAGGTTATACGTAATATTTTTAGCAATCTTAGACATAAATTTATGCTTAATCTTTACCTTTTTTACACATCAGTTGATAGCGGTCTAAATCGGCATCAACCATCATTTTTACCAACTCCTTAAACTTAACTTTGGGTTTCCAACCTAATTTCTTTTTCGCCTTAGAATAATCACCCAGTAAGATATTGACTTCGGCGGGACGATAGAAATTTTTATCGATAACCACATATTTTTTATAATCCAGGCCGGCATATTTAAAAGCCAGCTCCACAAATTCCCTGATCGTATGCGATTCAGAGGTGGCAATCACATAATCATCTGGCTTAGCCTGCTGCAGCATAAGCCACATTGCTTTTACATAATCCCCGGAAAACCCCCAGTCTCTTTTTGCTTCCAGGTTACCCAACCTCAGTTCCTTATCCAGGCCAAACTTGATCCGGGCCACTCCATGGGTAATTTTTCGGGTGACAAACTCAAAACCCCGGCGGGGTGATTCATGGTTAAAAAGTATACCGCTGCAGGCAAATAGGCCGTAGGCCTCCCGATAATTACGGGTCAAGTCAAAACCGGCAACCTTGGAAATCCCGTA
>CAZEBD010000158.1:0-2229 GCA_964510625.1 uncultured Planctomycetales bacterium | reverse complement strand
AGAATGTGATTACGCCGCTGATGCGTAAAGTGGCGCGTTTAGAACAGGTTGCCTTGCCTAAGCTTTTACGCCTTATCCGCCTGGGCCAAGCCGTTATCCCCGCCAATATTAACCACAAGATCAAAAAACCCTGCGCCATAGGCAGGGGGTTATCCACTAAAATTAATGCAAATCTCGGCACATCTACTGACCAGAGCCGGATAAGCGATGAGCTTACCAAGCTTAAAACTGCGGTTAAGTATGGGGCAGACGCGGTAATGGATTTAAGTGTCGGAGGCGACTTAACCAAGGTACGCATGGCGATCTTAAAACAATCGATTGTTCCGGTAGGCACGGTGCCGGTATACGAGGTAGCGGTCAGGGCGCAGGAAAAAAATAATAATTTGCTTAAATTTAATGCCCAGGATATCCTGGATGTGTTAGAAAAGCAGGCCAGGCAGGGGGTGGATTTTTTTACCATTCATAGCGGGATTACCCGGAAAAGCTTAGAAGTTTTGGACAAACATAAGCGTTTAATGGGGATAGTCTCACGGGGTGGAGCAATCTTAGCCAGCTGGATCAAATACCATCAACAGGAAAATCCTTTTTATTCGCATTTTGAGGAGATCTTAGATATTGCTTATCGGTATGATGTGACTTTAAGTTTAGGTGATGGGCTAAGGCCCGGGTCGATCCTTGATGCCACAGACCAAGCCCAGATCGCAGAATTAAAGATTCTGGGCGCATTAGCTAAGCGCTCAAGGCGCAGGGGTGTTCAGGTAATGATTGAAGGGCCGGGGCATGTGCCGCTTGACCAGATCCAGAAGAATGTCGCTTTAGAAAAAGAATATTGTGACGGCGCCCCTTTTTATGTCTTAGGCCCTTTAGTTACGGATGTCGCCCCCGGTTATGACCATATTACCTCAGCCATCGGCGGCGCGATTGCCGCGGCATCAGGAGCGGATTTTCTTTGTTATGTGACACCGGCTGAGCATTTACGCCATCCCAGCGCTGCAGATGTGCGTGAGGGTGTGGTGGCCAGCCGGATTGCTGCGCATGCCGCAGACCTGGTAAAACGCAGGCCGCAGGCAATTATCTGGGATAAAAATATTTCAATTGCCCGGCAGAAGCGCGACTGGAAGAAGCAGATCCGGTTATCGATTGATCCGGATAAAGCAGCGCAATACCGGGCCAGCAGTAAACCGAAGCTCTCCAGTGTCTGCACAATGTGCGGGAAGTATTGTTCGATTAAGGTGATGCAAGATCGTTCTAAAAGATAAATAGCGGCACCTGGCGCTTAGTTGAATTGCGCGAGTTAGACATAGGCACCCGACGCCTAGAGGAGTTGCGTCGGTGCCGCATAGGTATGCGGGTGTAATTCAGTGGTAGAATGGCAGCTTCCCAAGCTGCATATGGCGGTTCGATTCCGCTCACCCGCTTTTTAAATTTAACTATGGGAAAATTAATTCTAATCCTGGCCTTCTTTGGTTTAGCCGGATGCGCGACGGGCCCGCAATATACCGGGCCCAGCCTGCCGCAGCAAGCGCAAACGATCAGCGGCCTGCGCCATCGCGTGGAGGCCGGCCAGACCCTTTGGAGGATATCGAAAATCTACGGAGTGGATATCGATGAGATTGTCCGGCTTAACCATATTTCTGAGAGCGCTCCGATTGAGATCGGGCAAATTCTGGTCATCCCGGCCAGAACCCGCCCTCAGCAGAGTATTCCGGTCAGGTCCAGCGGTGACGATTTTATCTGGCCGGTAAAGGGGCGGATTATCTCCGGTTTTGGTTCTAATTACCGCAACTTAATTAATAAAGGTATTAATATCCAGGCCTCAAGAGATGCAGACATTTTAGCAACGCGCAGCGGACGGGTAGTTTTTTATTCGGCTAATTTCGGAAATTACGGCCGCACGCTGATCATCGACCACGGTGACGGGCTGCGCAGTGTTTATTCCCGGATTGCGCAGGTGTTTGTTTCTCCCGGAGAGAATGTGCAAAGAGGCATGTCCATCGGCCGGTGCGGAGCAAGCGTAAGAGATAAAAATGTTTTTTTGCATTTCCAGATCCGTAAAGGGGCGATCCCCCAGAACCCGTTATTTTATCTGCCATGATCAAAGATAAATTTTTTGACCGCCATAATTATATCCAGATATTAGAGAAGCGGGTCAGCAGCTTAAAGGAAGGCTACCGGCAGAATATCGCCATTATCGGTGATGAGAACGTCGGTAAAACCAGTATTATTTCT
>CAZEBD010000157.1:0-2238 GCA_964510625.1 uncultured Planctomycetales bacterium | reverse complement strand
ATTATTGATAAAAAATTCGGACAGATGGTGGCTTTATCCGGGAATAAAATTATTGACGTGCCGCTATCGGAAGCTGTCAAGGCGCTTAAAACAGTAGATCAGGAGCTTTACGATATTGCTAAAGTGTTTTTTGGTTAGTCGCTGGGGAGGCAGCTACAATGCGTGAAAGAATTAAAGATATTCTTTTAGAAAGCATCCAGGTTAAAGAAGAGATTCTTCGTAACCAGATTGAACAGATCTATGGTATTTCTCAGCTGATGATCGACTGCCTGAAAAAAGACGGTAAAGTGATTGTTTTTGGCAATGGCGGTTCAGCCAGCGACAGCCAGCATATTGCCGCAGAGCTGGTCGGACGTTTTAAAAAGGACCGGTCCGCTTTAGCCGGAATTGCTTTGACCACCAACACCTCTATCCTTACCTCTTTAGCTAACGATTATGGTTATGACATAGTTTTTGCCCGTCAGGTGGAAGCCCTGGGTAAGAAGAATGATGTGGCGCTTGGGATTTCTACCAGCGGAAAAGCTAAAAATGTAGCTTTAGGGATCAAACAAGCCAAAAAGATGGGGATTAAAACCGTAGCCTTAAGCGGAGGCGACGGAGGAGAGATTGCTAAACTGGCCGATGTTTCATTGATTGTTCCGTCTAAAATTACTGCCAGGATCCAGGAAGCACACATTATGATTGCTCATATTATATGCGAAATGATCGAACAGGAGCTCTGCCAGGAACAAAAATAATTTCTCTGGCCGGGTTAAAACGTAAAATTCAACTCCTTAAAGCTGCCGGTAAGCGCATTGTTTTTACTAACGGCTGTTTTGATATCCTGCATTACGGGCATGTCAAATACCTGCAGGATGCCAAAAATAAAGGGGATTACCTGGTGGTGGCAGTCAACAGCGATGCTTCGATCAAAAGGATTAAAGCCAAGCATCGCCCGGTAATCGGGCAAACCGACCGTTTGAAAACAGTGGCGGCATTATCCAGCGTAGATTTTGTGGTTTTGTTTAACCAGGATAATCCGTTGTCTTTGATTAAAGCGCTTAAGCCCGATGTTTTAATCAAAGGCTCTGACTGGGCCAAGCATAAAATCATCGGAGCGGATTTTGTCAATGCTTACGGCGGGAAAGTCCTGACCGTTAATTTAGTTAAAAATCGTTCAACCAGTGCGATCATTGAAAAAATCATCAGGGACCACTCAAAATCTTAACGCTGCCCGGATCATTGATGCTAATCTTAACCGCGTTAAAGAAGGTTTGCGGGTTTGCGAAGAGATTGCCCGGTTTATCCTGAATGACTGCCGGTTCACCTCAGAGCTTAAGAGCCTGCGGCATAAGATCGATGGCTTAAGCAGTAAGATTTATCCCAAAGCTAAACTGCTAAAAGTTCGCGCTGTACAGGCTGATGTCGGCAGGCAAAATTCCCGCGGAGAACTCAAGCGCAGCAATTGTAAAGCAATCTACTGGGCTAATATCCAAAGAGTCAAAGAATCTTTAAGGGTGCTGGAGGAATTCGGTAAACTTGGAAATGCGGCGGCAGCCCTGAGTTTTAAGCGTTTGCGTTATAAAGTTTATGAAATCGAGAAAGATTCTTTTAAAAAAGTCTCGGCTTTATCTGATTCTTGACCGGCCAAAAGCTGGCCGGGCATATTTAGCAAAAGTAAAACGTTTAGTCAGTACAAATAAAATCGGTATTATTCAGCTTAGGGATAATTTTAGCCCTCAAGCGCAACTCCTGAAGTTTGCGGTCAGGCTGGGCCGGCTGTTACGCCGGTCAAAAACGCTCTTTATCGTTAATAATCATGTAAATATCGCGCGGGATGCCTGCGCTGACGGAGTGCATCTGGGGCAGGGGGATATTCCCCTGAAACAGGCCCGGCAAATCTTGGGAAAAGATATGTTGATCGGGATCTCCTGCCGTAATCTGGCCCAGGCAATGATTGCCCAAAGAGAAGGTGCGGATTATATCGGAATCGGCCCGGTTTATGCTACAATGACCAAACCTGGGACGCCGGCAATCGGGGCAGCTGCCCTGGCGCGGTTGAAATCAAAGATTGAAATTCCGTATTTTGCAATCGGTAATATTAACCTGAATAATTTAAGCCGGGTAACTTGCGCCGGGGCCAAAAGAATCGCGGTTTGCCAAGCGATTTTAGCAGCAGATGACCCGGAAGTTGCCGCGGATCGGCTTTATAAAAAATTAAAATCATCATGACCCAGCTGGAATTTGCCAAAAAGAATG
>CAZEBD010000156.1:0-2256 GCA_964510625.1 uncultured Planctomycetales bacterium | reverse complement strand
TTTGATCTTCAATTTTTTCTCCTGTTTTAAGAATTCTGCCCAAACTGCATTTAAACCTCAGCTTTCCTTTATCGGCTTAGTCAAACGCGAGCTGGCCGGGATTGTTTTTTATCACCGCAATATGCTCAAAGCCGAAAAATTGCAGAGTGACCTGGATCTATTGCGCTGGCGCCTATTTGAGTTGCGGGAGATTAGCCAGGAGAATACCCGCCTTAAAAATCTTTTTAATTTTAAGCAAAAGTCCCCGCTGCGCATGGTCGCTGCGCGGGTAATCGGCCGCTCTCCTGACAGCTGGAGCTCCAGTGTAATAATTGATAAAGGCAGATACAACGGGGTCAATACCGGCATGGCGGTGGTCAGCCCACAAGGGTTGGTGGGCAGTATAGTCGAGGCCACCGAGCATACCGGTAAGGTGCTTTTGATCAATGATCCTAATCAGGGTGTTTCCAGCATCATTCAGCGCTCACGGCAGGAGGGATTAGTCAGCGGGACACTGGGGACAAGCCTGATCATGCGGTATCTTTCGGATGATGCTGAAATTACCGTGGGGGATCTGGTGATTACTTCGGAATTAAGCCAGCTTTACCCCAAAGGTTTATTGGTCGGGCGGGTGGTAAATATCGGCAGGGAATTCTCCGGAATCAACCGTTATGCCCTGGTCAAACCGGTAGTCGACCTTTCCAGCCTTGAAGAAGTCTTAGTGATTATTCAATGAAAAACTTTTTATTGTTTCTGGCGGTAGTGATTCTGGCTACCTTAAGCATATCCTGGCCGCATTTTTTATATTTTTTTTCCTGTAAACCTGACCTGCTTTTAGCTTTTACGGTGGCTTTGGTTTTTTACGCCGACTATAAAACCGCGATGATCTTCGGGGTTTTGGCGGGGTTGGGTAAAGATATATTCTTGCCCTGGGCACTGCCGGTAAATACCCTTTGTTTCGGTGCCTGGGTGTATTTGATCAACCGGCTCAACCGTCAGATATCCGTAGAAGAGGATTATGTGCGCTTATCGATAATACTGGGAGCAGCCGTTTTGAATAATCTGATCCTTGGCCTGCAGAGCGTGCATTCCGGAAATATCATGCCGCCGGGTATATTCTTGCGCAATTTGATCATTGTCAGCATTTATACTACGCTGGTTTCGCCTTTAGTCTTTAAGCTCACGAAAAAAATTGCCTCTGGCGCGCATAATTATTAAACCATGGAAAGAAGAAGTATCTTAAAATTAATTGTGGCTTTGATGTTTTTAAGCCTGGCCGCAGGGGTCTTTAACCTGGCGGTATTGCAGGGTAAAAAATTCCGGCGTTTAAGCGACTCGAATTGTATCCGCCTGATCTCTCAATCCGGCAGCCGGGGCAATATCTTAGACCGCCACGGCCGCGTAATTGTGGGCAGCAAAATTTCATATGATCTCATGCTCCTGCCGCAGGACCAGGGGCGCATTGATGAAAGCCTTACTTTAATTGCCCGGGTTCTGGGTAAAGAAAAGAAAGAGTTAAAGGCGGCTTTTAAAAAGAATTTCATCTCATCAAGTGTCCCGGTTACGGTTGCCGATAATATTGATTTAAAGGATGCGATTCTGCTGGGTGAATACAAGATCGAACAGCCTGGCATTATTGTCGTGCCCAAACCCCTGCGGCATTATCCGTACGGCGGATTAGCCGCACATGTCATCGGCTACGTTAACGAAATCGACCGCTGGCGCCTGACAAAGCTGGAGGATTACGGTTATAAGACTAAAGATATCGTAGGCTTCGGCGGCGTAGAAGAGAAATATGATTATTATTTGCGCCAGGAGGAGGGCGGGTTATCAGTGGAGGTAAATCACCGGGGGAAAATGATGCGGGTGTTGGGTTTTGAGCCGCCGCGTAACGGCCGGGACCTGGTGCTGACTCTGGATCTGGATATTCAAAAGATCGTGGAAGGGGTTTTAGACGGCAGAAAAGGGAGCGTAGTTTTAATCGACCCTGCCAGCGGAGAGATCCTGGCTTTAGCCAATTATCCGGATTTTAACCCGGCGGTTTTTGTGAATAAGCGCACCCGGCTGATCTTTGGATTATTTAATGACCCGGATGCGCCGCTGGTTAACCGGGCGATCAGTTCCAGTTATCCGCTGGCCTCGGTTTTTAAAGTCGTTACTGCCAGCGCGGGCCTGGAATTAAAAAAAATAAATACCTCTACGGTTTTTAACTGCCCGGGCTCGACCATGGTGGGGGCGCGCCGGTTTAAATGCTGGGATGTCCATGGGCCGGAAGAT
>CAZEBD010000155.1:0-2267 GCA_964510625.1 uncultured Planctomycetales bacterium | reverse complement strand
CATAAAAAAGCCGCCGGTATCCTGACGGAGATGAATGCGGAAATGGATAAAGTGCATTTTGTGATCATCGGTATCGGCTTAAACGTAAATAATGATAAAAAATCCCTGCTTTCCAGTGCCACTTCTTTAAAACAGGAATCCGGCCATGAAATAAACCGTTTAAGCCTTCTGCAGGAGCTCTTGCGGCGCATCGAGCACAACTATTTTCTTCTAAAAGATAAGGGGCCCAAAGAGATCATTAATAAATGGCGTTCATTTACCCTGACCCTGGGCACCCGGGTCAAAGTAGATTATCAGAATAAGCATATCGAAGGCCAGGCGATCGATATCGATAACGACGGATCCCTGCTTATCCGTAAAGATTCCGGCCTGATGCAAAAAGTCTCCAGCGGCGACGTAACGGCTTGCCGGTAATGTAAACCTATAAAATATTATTGGTTGACAATCATTATTCCCACCTTATAATTATTCTGTGTTTAAGCCAGAATTAAAGTGGGTTTTGATGGTTTTTTTTATTTTGCCTGCGGCGGTATTTGGTCATGATGAGCAGCCGCAGGATTTAGAGCCGTTGGTGATCACCAGGCCTAAGCAATCTGCCTTCCATACTTATACCAGTTTTCCTTCAGAAAATAACGCATTTAATTATCAGTCCGGTATTGAAGAATTAGCGAAAGCGCCGATAGATCTGCAGAGCCGCTCTTTAGGCGCCGGGATTCAGGCGGATTTTTCTTTGCGCGGTTCGACCTTTTCGCAGGTATTGATCTTACTTAACGGCCAAAGGATCAATGACCCGCAGACTGCGCATTTTAACTCTGACCTTCCTTTTACCAAAGAGGATATCCAAAAGATTGAGGTAATCCCCGGTGCCGGCCCGGCATTTTTTGGTCCGGATGCCATCGGCGGAGCGATAAACTTTTTGCTTAAGCCTGCGTTTGAGAAGAAAATGGTTTGGGAGACAGCTTTGGGTAATCAACAGAATGGTTATTCTTTGTTTAGCGCAAGCAATAAATATCGGGACCTGGGGTTTAGGATTACGGTAGAGGATGCTCAAAGCGGCGGGTTTGCCCCGGATACGGACTATAAAAAATTTACCGCTTCGGCCAGTACGCTTTGGGAGTTTGCGCAGGGGGACTGGGAAAATAATTTTGGCTATCAGGAAAAAGAATTCGGAGCCTATGATTTTTATACTCCGGGGTTGGGCTATCCGTCCCGGGAATGGACCAGAACCTATTTATTGAACAGCGGTTTCAGCTTTAATCGGGATAATTTATTGGTTAAGCCTAATTTCCTTTGGCGCCGCCATTTCGATAAATTCGCTCTAAATCAAAATCTTCCCAATTATAATGACCATCGTAATGATATGTTTGTTCCCGGCATTTATCTGCAGAAGGAGATCGGTCTATTGGGCCGGGCCGGGCTGGGTTTAGAGTGGGGAAGGGATGCGATTACTTCTACCAGCTTAGGCAAACATTCCCGTCAGCACAAAAGCGTATTTTTCGATGAAAGCCGGCAGTTCGGGGAAAAACTTGAGATGAGCATTGGATTACGCTGGGATGACTATTCAGATTTTAATTCGGAGTACAGCGGTTCGGCTGATTTTAAATTTAAACTCAATTACGCAGTAAGTTTTAACCTGGGTATTTCAAGAAGCGTCCGGGTTCCCTCTTTTACCGAACTTTATTATAATGATGTCACGACTATCGGCAATCCTGATTTATCGGCGGAGCGGGCCTGGAATTACCAGGCAGGGTTTAAGTATCAACAGGAAGATTTTTCTACCGGGCTGGTTTTATTCCTGCGCCGGGAGAATCAGATGATTGATTGGGTTAGCGCTGATCCGCTTGAAAAATGGCAGGCCAGGAATTTTACCTCGGATAAAGTTTTCGGTGCCGAATATTGCTTACACAAAAAATTTAATTCCCTGCTTAGCCTGGATGCCCATTATACTTATACCGAAAAAGTGATTGATAATCAGGGATACCTCTATAAGTATGGGCCTAATTATGCCCGGCATTTGGTGAATACGGTTTTTAACCTAAATTTACCTTTTGGCCGGCAGGAGATTGGGTTTAATTATAAAAAACGCCCCGGCAGGCGCGGCTGGCTGCTGCTGGATGCCGGATTAAGTTATAATTTAAATAAAAATTCCAAGATTTTTTTAAGTTCTAAGAATCTTTTAAATGTAGAATATCAGGATATCGCCGGTATTCCTCAGTCCGGCAGGTATCTCCAGGCGGGTTTAAGGCTGGATTGGTAGGGACGGTTCT
>CAZEBD010000154.1:0-2368 GCA_964510625.1 uncultured Planctomycetales bacterium | reverse complement strand
CAGGAGCACGGAGCAATCGGCCCTGAATCTGCTTTGGAGATGGTCATGGCGGCTCAGGCGGAGGCAGTGGAGGCGGTGATCCGCGTATCCGGAGCCAGCGAATCCGAAATCGCTAAAGCCCTGGATATCGGCGCAAGCGGTGTAATTGTCCCGCATATCGAATCCGCAAATGATTGTAAAAATGCGTTGGATCTTATTAAATATCCTCTTACAGGAGTTAGGGGTTTTTCTCCTTATGTCCGGGCGCACGGCTATACTCAGCGTAAAGAGGCTACCGTAGAAGAAAATAAGCGTACGTTATCCGGAATAATTATTGAAGGGCCGGAGAGCATCCGGGATATCGATTTTATCATTGATGACCCCCGTTTAGATCTGGTCTATATCGGGGTCTATGATCTTTCGGTGGCCTTAGGGATTCCCGGCCAGGTGGATAGCCCCAAAATGATGAAGTTGCTTAAAGACTGCGTCAGGAAGATCCGCGCTAAGAAAAAAGCTGCCGGAGCATTATTTCATTGCCCGCAGGAATTAAAGCTTTTTAAATCCATTGGGGTGCAGTTTTTGTGCTACCGGGTTGATTCTGATATCTTGTATAGCGCTTTTAATTCCGTGTTAAAAGATTTCAGGAGATAAGTTATGGTCAGGCTTTCGGAGTATGTGATTAATTTTTTAGCCAAGGAAAAAGTAAAACATGTCTTTATGGTTTCCGGCGGCGGCGGGATGTTTCTGATTGATTCTCTGGGCCGCAGTAAAGATGTGCAGTATGTCTGTAACCACCATGAGCAGGCTTGCGCGATGAGCGCTGAAGGTTACCAGAGGGTAACCGGTAATCTGGGGGCAGCTTTAGTCACTACCGGACCGGCAGGGACCAATGCGATTACCGGTTTACTTTGTTCATGGAATGATTCTATTCCGCTAATCGTTATTTCCGGCCAGGTTGCCTCAAAGTTTTTGATTGGTAATACGGGTTTGCGGCAAAGAGGCACGCACGAAGCAGATATTACCAGGATCGTCCGATCCGTATCCAAATATGCCGTAACAGTGACTGATGCTTCGATGATCCGCTATCATCTGGAGAAGGCGGTTTATCTTGCCCGCCATGGGCGGCCCGGACCGGTCTGGATAGATATTCCGCTGGATATCCAGGCGGCAATGATTGATGAAAAAAAATTAAAATCTTTCTCTTTGCGTAAAGAAAATATTGAGCCGGTTATTCCGGTTGACCAAGCTAAACTTAAGAAAATCTGTAATCTTTTATTAAAATCAAAGCGGCCGGTTATTGTGGCCGGTAACGGTATCCGGCTTGCCGGCCTTTCGGATGATTTTTTGAAATTTATCCAGTCACATCGTATTCCGGTAGTCACAACCAAGCTTGGATTCGATCTTATTTATGATGCGCATAAGCTTTTAGCCGGCAGGATCGGCACTTACGGCCAGCGGGCGGGTAATTTTGCCGTAGCTAATGCCGATTTTGTTTTAGTGCTTGGCTGCCGCCTGGCATTTACTACTATTGGTTATCAGGCAGAATGGTTTGCCCGCGGAGCAAAAAAGGCGGTAGTGGATATCGACCTCCGGCAGTTAAAATACCTGAATATTAAAGCGGATGTAAAACTGGCGGCAGATCTCAAAGATTTTCTGCCGGCATTGAGTAAAGCGTTAAAGGGGAAGGTTTTAGATACCGGTGAATGGATTGCGCGCTGTCAGCATTGGCGCAAGCAATATCCGGCAGTTCTGGCGCAATGGCGCAAAGAAAAAAAGTATGTTAATCCCTATTATTTTTTTGAGTTGCTTTCTGAAAAATTAGGCAGCAAGGATATCGTGATTACCGATCAGGGGGCGACTTTTTATTGTTCGACTCCGGCGTTTAAGTTGAAAAAAGGCCAAAGGCTGTTTACTAACGGAGGTTTTTCTCCGATGGGCTACGGCCTGCCGGCTTCTATCGGAGCATGTTTTGCTAACCATAAAAAGCGGGTTATCTGCGTGCACGGAGATGGCGGGCTGGAATTAAATATTCAGGAGCTGCAGACCATTATCCAGTATAACTTACCGGTTAAGCTTTTTGTCTTTAATAACCAGGGGTATTTAAGCATTAAGCATACACAAAACGCTTATTTTAACGGTTTTCTTGTCGGTTCCGACCCGGCAAGCGGGGTAAGCTGCCCGGATACCAGAAAAGTTGCCGGCGCCTACGGTATTCCGGCCTTACAGATCAGGAATCATCGGGAAATGGCTGCGCAGATCAATAAAGCATTAGGGCTTAAGGGGCCGGTAATGGTAGATGTAATTCTGGATCCTTTATCGCCTTTTATGCCGCGGGTGGCCAGCATCCGCGATAAACATGGCAAATTTATCTCTAAGCCTCTGGAAGATA
>CAZEBD010000153.1:0-2400 GCA_964510625.1 uncultured Planctomycetales bacterium | reverse complement strand
AATAATGGCATCCCCGCCTGTCGCCTCCTCAATCTGCTGGATGACATACTGGGGCATAACTTTATTACTACGGTCCTTATAACTCATGGGGAATTTTTTCTTTAAACCATCCACATGCTTTAACCAATCATCGATTACCGCGACATGCTTTATCTCTTTAATCAACTCCATCAACACCTGCCGGACATCGCCGACGATCGGGATATCCACATGCACATTCTTGCTGATCGAAGACGGATCGATATCGACATGGATCACCTTGGCTTTAGGAGCAAACATATCTAATCTGCCGGTAACCCGGTCGTCAAACCTTGCTCCTAAAGCAATGATTAAGTCTGCATCCATAATACTGTGGTTAGCATAAGCCGTACCGTGCATTCCCAGCATACCCAGAGACTGTTTATGTTTAGAAGGGAAACCTCCGACCCCCATCAGTGTCCAGGTAACCGGACAACCTAACTTTTCTGCCAACTCCAATAACTCTAATGCTGCTCCGGAGAGGATAATTCCTCCGCCGATATAAAGCACCGGCTTTTTAGCCTGCATAATTAATTTAGCTGCCTTTTTGATCTGGCCGGGATGGCCGGAACAACTGGGATGGTAACTTCTAATCTTAATTTCCTCAGGCCAGATAAATTCGGTCTTGGCCACCTGCACATCTTTAGGCAGATCAATAAGCACCGGCCCCGGACGGCCCGTAGAAGCAATATAAAAAGCCTCCCGCACAATTGTAGCCAACTCTTTAACATCTTTAACCAGATAATTATGTTTAGTCACCGGACGGGTAATCCCGGTAATATCGGCTTCTTGAAAAGCATCGTTACCGATTAAGGCGGTAGGGACTTGCCCGGTAATCGCCACCATCGGGATAGAATCCATAAAAGCATTGGCAATGCCGGTCACCAAATTAGTCGCTCCCGGGCCGCTGGTAGCAATGCACACTCCGACTTTTCCGGTTACCCGGGCATAACCGTCAGCAGCATGCGCTGCCCCCTGTTCATGGCGCGGCAGGATAAACTTAAAACCCTTATAATTATAAAGGGCATCAAAGGTCGGCAGGACCTGGCCTCCGGGATAACCGAAAACCACCTCTACCCCTTCACGTTTTAAACACTCCAGTAAAATTTGCGAACCGGTCAAATTCATTTTATTTTAAAACTGCTCCTTTATCTGCCGAACTTACCATTCTTAAATAACGGGATAAATACCCGGTCTTAATCTTAGGCTCTACCGGTTTCCAGTTTTTAAATCTCTTTTCGATTTCGGTTTGAGTTAATTTTACCTCAAGTTTCCGATTGGGGATATCAATAATAATTGTATCACCATCTTTAAGAATTGCAATCGGGCCGCCGGCGCTTGCTTCCGGAGAAATATGGCCGATACAGGGCCCTTTAGTCCCGCCGGAAAAACGCCCATCGGTAATTAAAGCCACCGAATCCTCTAAACCCAAACCGACAATCGCCGCAGTAGGCGCCAACATCTCACGCATACCCGGGCCGCCGGCCGGACCCTCATAGCGGATAACAACGCAATCGCCTTTCTTAATTTTATTATTCATAATCGCCTGCATCGCTTCTTCTTCGCGATTAAAAACTTTAGCGCGGCCGGTAAATTTCATCATCTTGGCATTTACCCCGGACTGTTTGACTACTCCTCCATCCGGAGCAAGGTTGCCGTATAAAACCGCAATCCCGCCCTGCTTATGGTAAGCCTGATCAAACGGCCGGATCACCTCAGGGTCAGAAATACTTGCGCTGTCGGCGATCTGGAAAGTTTTTTGTCCGCTGACATTTAAAGTATTGTTTAGTTTGGATTTTAACCTCTTAAGCACCGCCGGAATCCCTCCGGCATATTCGACATCCTCCATAAAATTCGTCCCGGCCGGCTCGATGCTGGCAATATGCGGCACGGATTTGCTGATTTTATCAAAGGTCTTTAGATCCAGATCGATACCTGCTTCATGGGCAATCGCCATCAGGTGCAAAACCGTATTACTGGAACCGCCCAAAGCCATATCCACAACGATCGCATTCTCTAAAGATTTTCTGGTAATGATATCCCGCGGCTTAATATCCTGCCTGACCAATTCTACAATCCGCTCTCCGCTGGCCTGGGCAATCCGGCGTTTTTTAGCGCTGCCGGCTAAAGCCGTGCCGCAGCCCGGAATCGACATCCCCATCGTTTCAGTTAAACAAGCCATGGTGTTAGCAGTATATAAACCCTGACATGACCCCTGCCCGGGGCAGGCCTCCAGCTCAAGACAGGTCAACTCTTGCGCCGAGATATCGCCTTTTTTAGCCCGGCCCATGCCTTCATAAGTATCATGGACAAAGGCTAATTTACGCTGATTAAACCTGCCGGAGAGCATCGGCCCGGCAGTCACGATAATCGCCGGAATAT
>CAZEBD010000152.1:0-2409 GCA_964510625.1 uncultured Planctomycetales bacterium | reverse complement strand
TTTAACGACGGGGCAGGTCCGCCAGTTCCGGCTGAATATTTTAAATTATTTTATGCAGAAGAAACCCGAGTTCTGCCAGAAGATCCGCTCGGCTAAAGAGCTGGGCGATGACCTTAAGTTTCTGCTTGAGGAAGGGGTAGCCCAGTATTTAAGAGAAGAGGTCAAATAAGCCGATGCAGACCATGGCCGTGATTAAAAAAGATATGGAGTTTAACCGCGGGCTTTCTTCTTTGATCGAAGTGCTCAAAAACATTGCGGTTTCGCAATACCGATCACTTGAGCATAAATTCGGCGTTTTTGACAAGCTGATGAATAAAATCGAAAGTTTTTTTGATTTTATCGACCTGACCCAGGTCCGGCACCCTTTTCTAATCTCGGGGGATAATAATCCGGTGGTGGTGGTGGTTACTTCCGACAGCGGGCTTTTAGGCGGTTTGAATATGCAGGTGGTTTCGCAGGCTTTAGCCCAGCTGCAGAATAAGCCCGGCCAGCTGGTGGTTATCGGAGAAAGAGGCAAGATGTATGCCCGTGAAAGCGGCCTGCCTTTTGTGGCTTTTCCCGGGGTCAACGATGAAGACCGCTTAAATCAGGCTTTACAGTTAAGAGATTATTTGTATAGTAACGCCCGCAAGGGTAAGATCGGGTCATTAAAAGTGGTTTATCCGCATCCGGTATCTTTTACGGTGCAGCAGGTGGAAATAGTGAATTTTCTTCCTTTCTTGCCGAATTTTATCGCTGCTAATCCGCAGGATTCCACTAAGGATAAGCTGATACAGAATGTCATCTTTGAATCCCGGTTGGGGGATATTGTGGAGTATCTGATTTATTTGTGGATGGGCCAGAAACTGTATGAAATTTTTGGCCTAAGCCGTTTATCGGAATTTGCCGCCCGCTATGTGCATTTGGAGGATAGCCTGCGCCGGCTTAAGGAAATGGATGGTAAGCTTAAGCTGCAGTATTTCAGGGTCCGGCATGAAATTATCGACCAGAGTATGCGGGAACTTTTCAGCGCGCGCTTAATGTATAATTCTTAATCTTGGTCCGGAGTGTTTAAAGGAAGGTGCCGATGGTTAAAGATGAAGTGAAGGGTAAAATTATCGCAGTCCAGGGTCCGGTGGTGGATGTGAAATTCGCCAGCGCCGATGATACACCGAATATCTACGCGATGCTCCTGGCCCATACGATTGAAGGCAGCGATGTCTTTTTAGAGGTAGCCGAACACCTGCCGGGCAATGTCGCCAGGTGTATTTCTATTAATTCTACGACTAACATCCAGCGTTATGCCGAAGCGGTATTTTACGGCCCTTCGATTCAGATTCCCGTCGGTGACGGCCTTTACGGCCGCCTGATTAATGTCGTCGGACAGCCGATCGACCAGGGCGGCCCGATTAAGCATGATGAGAAAAGTTCGATCAGAAAGACCGATATGGGCAGCCGGATGCGGGTAAGTAAAAATAAAGATGAGCGTAAGAGTTTTGAGGTGATGGAAACCGGTATCAAGATCATTGATTTATTGGCGCCTTTGGTTAAGGGCAGTAAAACCGGGATCTTGGGGGGTGCCGGCCTGGGCAAGAGCGTCCTGACACTGGAGATTATCCAGCATATCGTTAAGCGGTACCAGGGGAGTTGTGTTTTTGTCGGTGTGGGAGAACGTATCCGCGAAGGAAATGAACTCTATCATGAATTGAAGAACCATGATGTTTTATCTAAGACGATGATGGTCTTTGGCCAGATGAATGAGCCGCCGGGAGCCAGGTTTGCAGTGGCGATGACCGGAATTACCATGGCCGAAGCGGTGCAGAAAAAAAATCAGGATGTCCTGATGTTTTGCGATAACATCTTTCGTTTTGTGCAGGCCGGCAGCGAGATCTCAACTCTTTTAGGCAGGGTTCCCTCGGAGACCGGCTATCAGCCGACTTTACTTTCGGAGGTAGCTGAGTTTCATGAGCGGATCCGTACGACTAAAGATACCGGAGGTTCGATTACTTCTATCGAAGCCGTCTATGTGCCGGCCGACGATTTAACGGATCCGGCGGTTGTGGCAATTTTTAGTTTTTTGGATTCAGTCCTGGTCCTTTCCCGTGAACGGATACAGCTGGGTTTATATCCGGCGATCGATCCGTTATTGTCCAGTTCCTCTAATCTGGATGTGGATATCGTCGGTATCCGGCATTTTGACATCGCCCAGGATGTGATCAGGATCTTCCAGCGTTATGAGGAGCTGCGCCGGATCGTTTTAGTCGTCGGAATCGATGAATTGTCATCTGCCGACCGGATAATTTATGAACGGGCCCGTAAGATGCAGAATTTTTTAACCCAACCGTTTTTTGTCGGCGAGGCTTATACCGGTAAAAAAGGCGTGTATGTGACGATCGAACAGACTCTGGAAGGTTGCGAGAAGATCCTGAC
>CAZEBD010000151.1:0-2489 GCA_964510625.1 uncultured Planctomycetales bacterium | reverse complement strand
TTACCGGAGCAAATGGTTTTCTGCCTGCTTATATGGCAGAGACAATCCTATTTTTGAATGAACACCGTTTTAAAAATAAGGCGAAAATTTTTGCTTTGGCGCGTAATAAAGAAATGGTACTGGCCAGATTTTCTGATTACCGCAGGAGAAAAGAGCTTGCTTTTATTATTCAGGATGCCTGCGTACCGCTTAAGCTATCCAAAAGGATGGATTTTGTTATTCATGCTGCCAGTTCGGCCAGCCCTAAGGCCTATGGAAGGGATCCGGCGGGAATTATCTCGGCTAATACCATCGGCACGGCCAATCTGCTTAATTTAGCTGTTAAACATCAAAGCCAGGGTTTTATGTTTTTTAGCAGCGGAGAGGTATATGGGGAGGTTACTTTAGAGCAGGTGCCGATTAAAGAAGATCAGTACGGCCTGGTAGATCCGCTGGCTGTGCGCTCATGTTATGCCGAGGGTAAGCGTGCCGGAGAAAATATGTGTGTTTCCTGGAGCCATCAATACGGAGTACCGGTAAAGATCATCCGCCCCTTTCATACATATGGGCCGGGGATGCGCCTTGATGATGGAAGGGTGTTTGCGGATTTTGTTGCTGATATTGTAAATGGAAAAGACATCGTAATGAAAAGCGACGGCAGCGCGGTCAGGGCATTTTGCTATCTGGCGGATGCGGTGGCGGGTTTTTTTACGGTCTTGTTGAAGGGGGTTTCTATGCAGGCCTATAATGTCGGAAATGATGAGGGTAAAGCCAGCATATCCGAGCTGGCCCAAATATTAACCGGGATATTGCCGGGTAAACCCCTGAAGATCATCCATAAAGATAATCTGCAAGCCCCAGGATATATAAAAAGTAAAATAACGGTTAGCGTCCCGGATACCGCTAAAATCAGGGCATTAGGATGGAAGCCGCGTTATGGCCTCAGAGAAGGTTTTAGCCGCACGATCCGGAGCTTTAAAAATGAATAAATTAACCGATATCGAAAAACAGTATAAGCGCGGCCGCCTGAGTAAAAAGGCCTATATCAACCTAATGCATAAAAGGCACTTTTTGCTCAGGGATTATCAGGAGTTTATTAATAATAAAAATATCAAAGCAATCGAAATCAACCCGGCCGGTATTATTCTTAAGACTAACTCCGGGATCAAGCTGCTCTGCGATCCGCTGGATAAGCGGCACATCTTTAAGGAGATCTTAAATTTCGGAGATTATGAACCCGCAGAGCTGCGCTTGATCAGGCGTTTTTTAAAAAAGGACAGCGTTGTCTTGGATATCGGTGCCAATATCGGCTGGTATTCGATCAACCTGTCAAGAGACCTTCCGCAAGGCAGGATAATCGCTTTTGAGCCCATCCCCAGGACCTATGATTATTTAGGCAAAAATATTTTTTTAAACGGATTAAGCAATATTAAAACATATAATGTCGGTTTATCTAGGCAAGCGGGTTTTTTTAATTTTTATTATAATCGTAATTTTTCCGGAGCTACATCCCTGGTAAATATTACTAATTCCCGGGATGCGGATTTAGTAAAATGCCGGGTGGAAAAGCTGGATGATTTTTTGAAAAAAATAAAACTCAAACATATTGATTTCATTAAATGCGATGCCGAAGGAGCCGAAAAATTAGTGATTGATGGCGGCTTAGAGACAATTAAGAAACATAAACCGGTTATCTTTGTGGAGTTGTTGCGGAAATGGTCGGCTAAATTTAACTATCATCCCAATCGCGTAATTGATACCTTAAAAGAAGCAGGATACAACTGTTATGTAATTGACAAAAATAAGCTTAAAAAGATTAAAGCAATAACCCAGGTAACGCCCCAGACTAACTTTTGTTTTTTGCATCCGGTTAAACATTTAAGACTATTAGGCAGGTTAACATGAACATTCAGGAAAAAAAGATCAAGGTAAAAATTCAGTCAGAGGTAAAGAAATTATTCCGGTTGAGAACGGCCGAAAAGAAGTTTACCGCAGGCAAGACTTTTCTTAACTATGCCGGCAGGGTTTATGATGAAAATGAAATACTTAATTTAATCGATGCGTCTTTAGATTTTTGGCTGACCGCGGGCAAATACGCCGATGCGTTTGAGGAAGGATTAGCAAGCTTCCTGGGGGTCAAAAGCTGCCTTTTGACTAATTCCGGTTCATCGGCTAACCTCCTGGCAGTTTCCGCTCTGACCTCGCCGCTGCTTAAGAGCAGGCAATTAAAACCGGGGGATGAAGTGATTACTACTGCCTGCGGTTTTCCGACGACATTAAATCCGATCATCCAGAATAATTTAGTGCCGGTGTTTATTGATGTGGAACTGGCAAATTATAATATCCGGGTTGATAAAATCGAAAGTGCGATTACTAAAAAGACCAAAGCTATTTTTACCGCACATACCTTAGGCAATCCGATTGAAATTGATGCGGTAAGAAGGATCGTTAAAAGACATAATTTATGGTGGATTGAAGATAATTGTGATAGCCTGGGGTCTAAATACCGG
>CAZEBD010000150.1:1333-2509 GCA_964510625.1 uncultured Planctomycetales bacterium | reverse complement strand
ATTTTCTAAGCAGGCCGGGGCCCCCACTAAGCAATGCAACCCTTTATATTTTTCCCACTCCGGCATATAAACCGTGGAATTCCGGCCGGATTTCAGGCCGCCGATTAAATTTTCTACGCTATTGCCTAAAGGGCTGATTACCCCTAAGCCGGTGATGGCGACTCTTCTCAATTTGTTAAAGCTCCTTCAATAAAACGGTTAAACTCTTCTTTGCCGATTATATTGCGGGCGACAATAAATGAGGAAAGCATCGCTCCCACGATCCCCGGAAGCACCGCGCTTTGCCCGGCAACATAAATATTAACGATCGGCAGTTTGCCAAAAAGATTAAACTGCCCCATTTTTTGTTTGATTCCGTAAGCATTGCCTTCAGGGGAAAAAAGGTAATCCCGGAAGGTTAAAACCGAAGCCGCATCTAAAATTTTAAAATCTTTACTGTATTGCGGATAAAGCGCGCAAAACCGCTCATGGATGCGTTTAATTTTAGCAGCTTTATACTCTGCGTAAGCCGCCGGCCTTTTCCCGACGGAAGAATCCGCCCATTGTTTAAGGTTTGCGTAAAATTCCGGCTGAAAAGCATTGACCACGCAATGGGGCAGGCCGTCTTTGCCGTTTTCCACGCTGCGGATTACCGCAAGTGCGGAGTCATCTTTATAACCCGGATCCATTAAAATATTTATGTCTGTAAGCGGCAGTAAGGATGCGATGCTGGGCCCAAACGCCTCAGGATCGGCATTTTCTACCACCCCGCAGGTACAGAAGAATCCGTGCGATGTCTCAAAGGCCGATACCCGCTCAATAAATGCTTTGCGCAGATGATCTTTTGGCAAAACTTTTAAAATTTCATGCGGGTGTATGGTAAAGGTACAGTTATCCGCTTTGACAATGTCCCCGTTAGTTAAAATGAATTCACCCACGGCATCGTCCTTGACCCGGGCACATTCAGCGATAGTCGTATTACAAAGTATATCAATATCGGCCTGTTTAAAGCAAGTGTTAAATGCCCGGATGAATGCCTCTCCGCCGTTTTGGATGCGGGCCACGGATTCATATAGCCCTCCGGCGACCCGGGCGTGGTTGGCAAATGAAGTTTCGGTTGGTTTAACCCCGTAACAAACGCAGAATGCCGAAAGCAGCCCTTTGAGGTGTTTGTTATCGGTTAAGGAGTCTAAGACT
>CAZEBD010000150.1:0-1323 GCA_964510625.1 uncultured Planctomycetales bacterium | reverse complement strand
GAAACCAGCGTGAGCTTGCGTATGTCTAATGCTACCGTCGATTGATAGACCTTTTTTACTCTGGCAAAATAAGCGTTAATCGCCCGGGTTTCCTGAGGAAAATACTCACAAAGCTTTCGGCAAAAATTTTCCGTGCCGGAAGGCATATCGAAAGCCAGGCCATCTTTTTCAAAGACAAATAAAGCGCTGCCGGGTTGGTTTAAAAATATAGGTTTAATAAAATCGTCAATTCCCAAAGCCTGCAGCATATTGGTAAGTATGCCGCCGCGGGAAAAACCGCCGGTAAAATGAAAACCGGTATCAAAGGGGATGTTCTGTTTATAAAAACGGGTCAGGCTGCCGCCAACTCGGGGGCCTTTTTCTAAAAGCAGGACTTTTTTATGGTTGTTGGCCAGAAGCAGGCTTAAGGTTAATCCGCTGACACCGCCTCCGACCACGATATGATCGTATTTTTTCATTATTTAAAACGATTAAATTGCTAAACCCCCGTTAATCCCGATGACCTGGCCGTGGATATACATGTCGGCTTCAGTGCATAAAAAATTTACGACGCTGGCCACGTCATTGCTTGAGCCGAAACGGCCCAGGGGAATTAAAGGAAGAATTTTATCTTTAGGCAATTCTTTGGTCATCTCCGTATCGATTACACCGGGGCTGACCACATTGACGTAAATATTCTTTTTGCCTACTTCTCTGGCCAGGGCCTTAGCCGCGCCGATTAAACCGGCCTTAGAAGCAGAATAATTTACCTGGCCGGCCTGCCCGATTTGTCCGGAAGTTGAAGATACAACTACAATCCGGCCGCGCTTCTCCCTAAGCATCGGAAAAAGGCAGGTATGTACTACGTTGTAAAAGCCGTTAAGGTTAGTAGAGATAACCTCGTTCCACTCTTCTTTCGTCATCCAGACCATCAGGTTATCGCGGGCGATGCCGGCGTTAAAGACTAAGCAGTCAGGCACAGTTTTGTCCACGGCCTCACCCAGGGCATCTTTAACCGCCTGGTAATCGGATACGTCAAAGCTAAATAATTTACAGGCGGACCCGCAGGCCTCTACCTCTTTTTGCGTTTCTTTGGCTGCGGTATGGTTGCTTTGATAGGTCAGCCAGAGATCGAACCCGGATTTGGCTAAGCGTAAGGCAATGGCCCGGCCGATGCCGCGGCTGCCACCAATAACTAAAGCTAGTTTTTTATGAGTAGGCATGGTAAGAAAAAACCCTCGGAGGATTGCTCCTCCGAGGGTTAGAGTGTTTCTACATTAACAGTTTTAGAAAGTGACCTTCATTGAACCGATCAGCTGCGTAGCATCACGGGATTCACTGATG
>CAZEBD010000149.1:0-2515 GCA_964510625.1 uncultured Planctomycetales bacterium | reverse complement strand
GGTAACATCACCATTAAAATACCTGATATAAAAAGTAACCAGCCCAAAAATAAGCCCCACGATAAAAAAAGGAGTCTTTTCTTTTAACCGGCCCTTGGTTATTCTGAGCCCGAAAAAATAATCAACGGCTAATAATACTAAAGGTAAAGTTACCGCCATCGCCTTGCTTAAACAGGCTAAAATAAATAAAATCAGGGAAAAATAATAACGGCTTTTTAGGTTGTTTTTCAGGTAATAGAGATAACTGATCAGGGCGCCCAGAAAGAAAAAAGAAAAAAGAACATCTCTTCTCTCGGCGATCCAGGCGACGGATTCGACATGCAAAGGATGGACTCCGAAAAAAAGCGCAGTAATTAAAGCCACTAAATACCTGCGGTCCAAAAGCAGAACCAGCCAAAATACAAGCAGACAGTTAAATATGTGAAAGGCAAGGTTAGTAGTATGATAGGCGCGTGGCTGCAATTTAAAAAAATGGTATTCGATCGAATACGATAAAAGCGCTAACGGATGGTAGTTAAAGCAATGCGAAGAAAAAAATATTTTTTTGATATTTCTGCAGGAGAGATTCTGAACCGTTTTGTTTCCGGTCAGATAGACATCATCATCGTAATCGATAAATCCGTTGTTCAGGGAGGGGGCAAAAGAAACAAAAACTACAAGGATAATTAAAAATAATAACCCGCCTGTTTTCACTTCAAAATTTTACCCTAATGCCGTTTGTAGTATTCGTTTTCCCATCGTTTTTTCTCTTCTTCATGAAGCTTACGTTCCGGACCGATTACTTTTTTACCTTCTTCATGCCGGATTGCTTCCCGCTCTTTTTTTTCGGCTTTGCCTTTTTTATTGGTTTTTGATACTAAAACTAACATCAGGGAAACAACGAATATAATTATTACGATCAATATAATATTAGACATCGGCTCCCCCTTAGTCGGATCATCTGCCTTTCCAGGCCCATCGATAGACCTTGCCATCCTTATCCACCCAAAATGTGCGGGAAACAGTCCAGCGGGTAGTTTGCGGAGGCGTATATACACCAAAAGTATTACTGCCCCCGAAAGAATAATATGAGCGGCGGCCTCCCCAGATCGTATTCAGATTACCGCTGGTATTACTGAAAGAATATCCGGGAGTCGTATAATGCCTTTCCTCCGTATAAATAAACATCTTGCCACCCTTACCGTCATCTAAGGTCTGCTGAGGCATACCCCAGCTGGCGATCAGGTCATTTGAGCTATGGCCCACCCAGCTCTTCATACTAAAATCAAGCTCCGCATCGATACTATAAGGGGCGATCGTATCCACGATATTACCCTCAAAATATACCAATATTTTATCCTTACTTGCTCTGGCCCAGTAAACCCAAATGCTGGCCGATACATCCGGAGTTTTTCTGCTCGGAGGGTAACCCCAGGAGGCCAAAACCGCCTCCTTATTCATGCCTTTTCCAATCGTCCCGTTGAGAATATTTTTCTTTTCTAAATCAGTAAATTTGGCAAAGATCTCAGCAGGCGGGTTATCTAAGAAATGCCGGTCAAAACACTCTCCTAATGCAAGATCGTCATATTTCCGGGAATTAATTAAAGTAAATTTCTTTCCGGAACCGGATTTAAATTTTATCCTGCGGCCTGCGCAACTGATAATCTTTACCTCTGTGCCTGCCGGCAGCATCCGCCCTCTGTGGATATTGGCCTGATCGACAGTGCCAAAAGAGTTGTGCCATATATTCACTTTAGTATAGTAGGTGCGGCCAACCGGATTGATCTCCTGCCCGTCCCTTAAGAAATATTCAGTGGACGCGCATCCGCTTACCAAAAGCGCCAGAACTAATAAAACCATGACCTTCTTCATAATTTAAATTATACCACTAATTTTTAACAATTATATAATCAATCCAGAACCTTCTCAAAATGCTGATAGTCTTTCAGAGATCTCCAGTTGCCTCCCCAGGTCCAGCCTAAGCGCAGAAATGCCCTGACTACCGGAGAGCTACGGGTCAGCGTCCCCGGGGCATAGGGATTATAGACTGCGCCTTCAGGCAGCACCACCCTGCCCTTAATATAAGGATTCTGCACCGGATTAATATCAATGGCATAACCGTAAGCATGCATCGAAAGCGCTTTGCCTCCGGTTACCTTGCGGTAATTAAAAGCCGAGGTATTATTCAAGCGCATTGACTGGCCATCGCTGTTCCAGGCGCCGTTTTTATAAAATTTATCATGCGAAATAGGTATTACGGATTTAATCGGGAATTTATTATCTAAAGCTACCTGAAATATCTGCCGGATATCGTTGACCAGGCGGGAATCGATAACAATCTGCCCTTTATGCACCCTGCCGTCAAAAGAATAATACAACACATCGACAATGCGCTGTTTACGCTTAAGCGAGGAAGGAGCAAATTTCCTTAAGGCTGAATATAGGGTAATATTGCTATCAACGACAGGATTGCGGATCGTGCCGAGAGGGCAGGTCTGCTGAACCGGCGTAATAACTGCAGGTTTTTCTAAGGTTA
>CAZEBD010000148.1:0-2555 GCA_964510625.1 uncultured Planctomycetales bacterium | reverse complement strand
TGCGCTTTTAGGGGCGGCATATGCGCAAGAGAAAAAAGGAAACCATATTATTACTTCTGTGATCGAACATCACGCCATCAGCGAGCCGGCGAAATTCCTGGAAAAGCGGGGTTTTAAGGTCACTTATCTGGCGGTAGATAAAAATGGTTTGATTTCTGCTGACGATCTTAAGAAAGCGATTACCGATAAGACTATCCTGATAAGTATTATGCATGCCAATAATGAGATCGGAACACTTGAGCCGATTGCGGAATTGGGCAGGATCGCCAAAGACCAAGGAATTTATTTTCATACGGATGCGGTGCAGACTTGCGGGCATATTCCGGTCAATGTGAATGAGCTCAATGTCGACCTGTTGTCCTTATCTGCCCATAAATTCTACGGCCCTAAAGGAGTCGGGGCTTTGTATATCAGAAAAGGGACGCGTTTGGAAACTTTTATGCGTGGCGGCGACCAGGAAAAAGGGAGGCGTGCTTCTACTCATAATATTACCGGCATTGTGGGCTTAGCTAAGGCGATCCAGCTTTGCAAGAATAACATGGCCGCGGAAATTAAATTCCAAAGCGCCCTGCGGGACAGGTTAATTAAAGAAATTCCGGTTAAAATTCCAGAGGTCAGGCTTAATGGGCATCCAACCCTGCGCCTGCCCAACAACGTAAATTTTTCGATTAAATATATCGAAGGTGAATCTATGCTCTTGAGCTTGGATATGCTGGGGATTGCTTGTTCTACCGGCTCGGCCTGTACCTCCAGCTCCCTTGAGCCTTCGCATGTATTGTTGGCGATCGGCTTAGACCATGAAACCGCTCACGGTTCCTTAAGGATTACTTTAGGGCGCTGGACTAAAGAGAGTGATATTGATTATCTTTTAGAAAAACTACCGCCAGTTGTGCAAAAGCTGCGCGCGATGTCCCCCCTTTATGAAAAATAATTTACCAAAATTAGGCAAAATCCATCCGGATTTTTTTAACCGGCATATTTATCGTAAATTAGGCTCACCCGATAAATCTGTTATTCTGGGCCCGCAGAACGGGGTGGACTTCGGGGTAGTGGATCTGGGGCCTAAAGTAATCGCCATCTCGACGGACCCATTTTACCTTGCGCATGAATTAGGGATGGAAAAGGCAGCCTGGTTTGCGGTGCATATTATTGCCAGCGATGTTGCCGTCAGCGGGATCGCCCCTAAGTATCTGGCGATCGATTTAAACCTGCCCCCGGAGATTTCTGAAGCAGAATTAGTCAGGATGTGGACTGCGGTGCATCAGGAATGCCGGAAATTAAAGATCAGTGTGGTTACCGGCCACACCGCCCGTTATGCCGGCTGCAATTATCCGATGGTCGGCGGAGCAACGATGTGGGGGATTGGCCCGAAGAATAAGTTGATTATTCCCCGGGCCAGAGTCGGGGATGCGGTGATTATTTCAAAGGGTCCGGCAATCGAAACTACGGGATTGATGAGCGCTTATTTTCCAAAAGTCCTCCGGGGCCGCTATGGCAAATCTTTTGTAAAGCGTGCCCAGGATGTTTTTTACCAGATGTCTACGGTTGCCGACGCAGCAATCGCGGCATCTGTCGGCGGAGTAACCGCTATGCATGATGCCACCGAGTGCGGGATTTGGGGCGGGCTTTTTGAGATCGCCCGGCATAGCCGCGTAGGCATGCTGATTGATATAAATAAGATCATTATCCAGGATGCAGTCGCTAAATGTTGTGCCTGTTTTGATATTGATCCTTATAAATCTATCAGCGAAGGGACCCTTTTAGCGACGGCCAATCAAAAAAAGGCTAAATTGATCGTCAGGGCATTAGCAAGGGCCGGTATTTGCGCCAGTATCGCCGGAGAGGTCAGGGAAGAGTCAGAAGGTATGCGCGTCTTAAACGGGCAGAAGAGTTTTGTGCTTAAGCATCCCCAGGTCGATCCTTTCTGGGTAAAGTTCGAAGAGTATCTTAAGAAAAGATGAAAGAAAAGATTTTAGAATATTTAAATAAAAAACATGATTATCTTTCCGGGGACCAGATCAGCCGATCCCTGGGAATCAGCCGCCAGGGGTTGTGGAAGCATATCCAGGAGCTGAAAGATTCCGGTTATGAGATCATTGCTGTGCCGCATTTAGGATACCGCCTGGTTTCCTGTCCGGACCGCCTGTTTACTTTTGAAGTCAGCCGCGCCCTGAATACAAGGTTCATCGGTAAAACCATCCATTATTTTGATTATCTGGGTTCAACCATGGATGAGGCGATGCAGCTGGGATTAGCCGGCGCTGAGAGCGGGACATTGGTCCTGGCGGAGTCGCAGGTCAAAGGCCGCGGGAGATTAGGCAGGGATTGGGTCTCTCCGAAATATAAAGGTATTTATTTGTCTCTGGTGCTCAGGCCCAAGATTCTTCCCGGTGCCTGTCCCGTATTGACGCTGATGAGCGCAGTAAGTATCTGCGAGGCGATTAAGGAAACAACCGGCGTTGAAGCGCAGATTAAGTGGCCCAATGATGTATTTATTCACCATAAAAAAGCCGCCGGTATCCTGACGGAGATGAATGCGGAAATGGATAAAGTGC
>CAZEBD010000147.1:0-2561 GCA_964510625.1 uncultured Planctomycetales bacterium | reverse complement strand
ACAGGCGCATACTTTTATTCTCTGCGGTGGGATTATCAAGGGTGATTTCTCCGAAAGTGCGTTCTCCCGGAGAAACCACCACTCGAATTTTTGTCTTATTCATAAAAGGAAGTTTATCCGCCAGGACGCTGGAGACAAAAACCCCCATAACCAGCAAAAAACAAACACTGGCAACACGCACTCCGGCATTTAAAATTCCTTTTCTATTCAGCATGAATTTTACCTGTGTTTAAACTGCGGCCAGCGTAAAAGTCACTGAACCGGTATAAGTACCGGCAGGTGTATCCATACCAATCGGGGTTACCCCGGTAGCATCTGCTCCTAAAACCGTGGATGTCTGTCCGGTCCCGATACCATAATAAATACGCAACCAGCCTCCATCTAACTGTGCTTTGGTATAAGCAATATTCTGGCTGTTGTCAAAGCTGACCTTCTGTAACTCCGTACCGACAGAACTGCTGGTCTGCTTAACAAAGGCGACATTAACTTTATCGTTAATGTTGGTCCCCTGCCCGGCTAATGAAGAACGGGTATGGGTAATCGTCCAGGCAACTCCGGAATTATCATCCACGCCTAAATCCACAGCATAATAGCTGTCCGGCAGGAAGATATTGTTAGTGGTATTCCAGGTTAATGTCCCGAAACTAATCGATGTCTGATTTGCTGTCCAGACGGTTCCCGTTACCTTGCTGATGCCCACGGTCAACCCGCCGCTCCTGGACGGAACATTGGCACTGACGGTAACAGTTTGGCTTCCCGGGGTAAGCGCCCAGGCGCAGGTTGTCCCAAAGACAACTGCGACAAAAAGCATACCAATAAGTATGTTTTTCATTTTGACTACCTCCATTTTTACTCCTCCTTTTTCTTGTTAAATTTCCGTTAAAGTATAGGTTATCCGCGATGCATAATTACCTGCCGTCAGATCCTCCGGGCAGTTAAGTTCGTAAATTACTTTAAATTTATCGCTTGAGCCCTGCGTATCAGAAACAAACAGAAGCGCGCTGCCTTTCTCTACCGGGGTTTTTTCAGGAGCCTTTAAATTACCCTTGGTATTATTTACCGGGAGGGTACGCATCAAGAAATATTTAGAAAGGATGCTTTTACCCTGGCTGCTGGTTAGATCCGAAATAACGTTCTGGGCCACCTGATACGGCCGGCCAAGATTGGACCTTACCTCCATCAATACTTCATTCAGGCGCGGCCCTTCGCCGGGTTTAAGGTCATCAAAATCAATACTATAGCGCTGGTCCTGCGGAGAAATGGTGATTTCAAAGATGCGTTCCTGGCGGATCTCCAAATCCAGAGCCCCTAAATTTATTTGTTTACCGGATGACTCCAGAAGATACTGAATCCGGCAACGGTAGTTGCCTGCGGTCAAACCCAAAGGATCGGCTAAAGAATAAGCGATAGTAAAAACTTTATCCGCGCTGCCATCCGGACGGGATGAATAGATCGTCTGCATACTGCCGGAAACCGGAGCCGGCTGATTGACCCCCACCCCGACGGAAGCATCCGGGATGCTAAAAAGCAGCTGGCGATTATCAATAAATTTACCCTCTGAGGACTGGATCGGCGAAGGCAGCATCTGCATAATCCTAAACGGCCCGCTAAATGTACTATTAACCGTAACTAAGGCGCTGGATGCGCCGCGCAGATTATTCGCATCCGAGGGATCAATAATAACCGAACCTACCCCTTCAGCCGGAGCTACCGTAACCGATAATGATCCGCCATCATCAGGAATAGTCACATAAACTTCAATTACTCTGGTGACCGGCAGAACGCTTGAATTAATCGGATTCATTACCAGGCTGATCCTGCCGGTGTAATAACCGGGTGCCAATTCCTGAGAATTAGTGACGCCATATGCCAGAATAAAAGAATCGCTGGAGCCTGCCGGATCCGATAAATAAACCAGTTCATCGTTCTTTACCGCAATATCGCCGCTGGGCAGACGTAGATCACCGTATCGATTTGAACCGCGAAAAGCCCGGACCACAAAATTTTCACCGATAGTAAGCGTAGGATTATCGCGGTTTCTTAAAGGGCTCTCAATGCGCTGGCGGACTTCATAACGATTATTAAGCGTGTCGTTAGTTGCCGTAAAAGTGGCCGCGCGGGAAAAATTATTCCGGTCAAGTTCTATACGGTAGCCACCTTCATCGATCACATAGCTTAAATCCAAAGTAGCCATGGCCGGCTGGTATATACCGCCAAGAACCGTAAGGGCCAGAATAAAAATACTTAACTTGACGATTCTCTGCATGATGTTATTTTACTACTTTTTAAATCTTATTACAATACAATAAAAAGAAAGCCGGACAGATCAAAACCTTCGGTCTTATCCGGTTAAAACACGTGGCTTCCTTGGCTCCTCCAGCTAAGGAATCCGAATAGATTACCATAATTTATAGGGTAAATTTAACATTTTTCGGGGTGTTTGTCAAGGCAAAATCAGAAAAAAACTTAATCCCTTACCTATATTTATTATGGCAATCAGAATTTACGCCGGTAATAGGCGCGGAAGATATGCTGGGTATCTAAAGTAAGCATGCTGCCGC
>CAZEBD010000146.1:0-2613 GCA_964510625.1 uncultured Planctomycetales bacterium | reverse complement strand
TAATCTCCAGGTTATCTTTCCGAAGAGATCATCTCCGATAAAGCTAAGCTTCTGAAAGATAATCTGGAGATCATGGGGTATTTTTACAAAGGTGCCACGCTTTACGTTAATCTGCCTAATTTTATTGAATTCACCATTAAAGAAACCGAGCCGGGGTTTAAAGGCGATTCATCCAAGAGCGGGACTAAGCCGGCTACCGTGGATACCGGAGCGATTATCCAGGTGCCCTTGTTTATAAATGTGGGGGATAAAATAAAGGTAGATACCCGCACCGGCGGCACCTATGTTGAAAGGATCAATTAAGGCACCCCGCGCTAAAAGGAGTAGATAATGAATATCAAAGAGATTAAAGAAATGATCAATTTGATGAATGAAAACGGCCTTGCTGAGCTGGAGGTAGAGAAGGACGATATGCGTATCCGGCTCAAAAAAACCCCCACCGGATTTGAAAGCATGGAACTTCCGCTCAATTATGCGGCCAGCTCTGCTGCTCCTGGCGCCCGGCCGCAAGCCGTCCTGCCGCAGGAAGAAAAGCCGGCGATTAAAACCGTGGAAATCAAATCTCCGATGGTCGGGACATTTTACCGCGCACCGAATCCGGAAGCACCGCCTTATGTCGAGATCGGGCAGGTGATTGAGCCGGGCCAGGTGATCTGTATTATCGAAGCGATGAAACTAATGAATGAGATCAAGTCTGAGATCAGGGGAAAAATCCTGGAAATTTTAGTCGATAACGCTGAACCGGTTGAGTTTGGGCAGTCATTATTTCTCATCGATCCGCTTTAATCTTAATAAGTTAAGCGCTCATTAAATATGTTCTCCAAAATTCTTATTGCTAACCGAGGCGAAATCGCCTTAAGAATAATCCGTGCCTGTCATGAGATGGGTATCCGGACCGTGGCCGTTTATTCCCAGGCCGACCGTAACAGCCTGCATGTACGTTTTGCCGATGAGGCAATCTGTATCGGCCAGTCATCTTCCGCTAACAGTTATTTAAATATTCCCGCAATTATCAGCGCTGCTGAGATCACCGATGTTGAAGCCATTCATCCGGGCTATGGATTCCTGGCGGAAAACGCGCACTTCGCCGAGATCTGCGACTCATGTAAAATTACTTTTATCGGGCCGACTCCGGAAAACATGCGCCTGATGGGGGATAAGATGGCGGCGCGCACCTCGATGCAAAAAGCCGGCTTGCCGATCGTCCCGGGAAGCCGGGCGATCATTAAGAATAAAGAAGAGGCGCTTAAAACGGCTAAGTCTATCGGCTATCCGGTGATCATTAAAGCCGCTGCCGGCGGCGGAGGCAAAGGAATGCGTATTTGCCATAATGATCTGACCCTGGTATCCAGCTTACTTACCGCGCAAACCGAAGCTGAAGCTAATTTCGGAAACTCCAGCGTTTATATTGAGAAATATATTGAAAGGCCCCGGCATATTGAAGTGCAGATTATCGCCGACCGCTCCGGCCATGTGGTCCAACTGGGGGAAAGAGACTGCAGTATCCAGCGCCGCCACCAGAAACTTCTTGAAGAGTCGCCTTCTCCGGTTGTCGACAGTAAAATGCGCCGAAAGCGGGGAGAGCTGGTTTTAAAAGGGATGAAATCAATTAACTATGTCAGCTGCGGGACGATTGAATTTCTGTTGGATGAAAAGACCGGCAATTTTTATTTTATGGAGATGAATACACGCATTCAGGTGGAACATCCGGTTACTGAGATGGTCACTGGCATCGACCTGATTAAAGAGCAGATCCGGGTGGCTGCCGGCGAAAAACTTAAATTTAACCAGGAGAGCGTGCAGATTAAAGGCGTATCGATTGAATGCCGGATCAATGCCGAGGACCCGGATAATAATTTTATGCCTTGCCCCGGTAAGATCGATTCATTGATTGTTCCCGGCGGCCCGAACGTCCGGGTAGATACGCATATTTATGCCGGTTATGAAGTGCCTCCTTATTATGATTCCCTGCTGGCCAAGCTGATTGTTTGCGGCAATAACCGTCAGGAGGCGATTAAGACGATGCGCCGGGCTTTAAGCGAATTTCAGATCGGCCCGATCAAGACGACCATACCATTTCATTTGAAACTGATGGATAATCCTTCTTTTAAGAAAGGGGATATCTCTACGCATTTTGTCCAGGATCTTTTGGCTAATGAAGGGAAGGGGGAATAGCTGTGGACCGTGATGAATCCCGCAACGAATTAGGCATTTTAAGGATACACAAGAATGTTATTTCTTCCATTGCTTCCATCGCTGCCATAGAAATCGAAGGGGTAAAACGGGTAGGGCATAATTTAAAAAGCGGTTTATTGGAAATCCTGGGGAAAAAGATTTACTCGGCGATCAAAGTAGATATTGCTAAGAATGAAGAGGTCAAGGTAGATATCCCGCTGATTATTAAATACGGCTACAATATTCCGGAGGTCGCCTCCAGAGTCCAGGAAAATGTGCGCCTGGCTTTAGAAAAAATGAGTAACCTTTCGGTAAAAGAGATCAATGTAAATGTGCGGGGGATAGAAAGGGGCTAAAACTATGAGATTCTTAACCGTATTAGGGATTATTTTTTATGCTGTAATGATTATGGTTATCGGTTTGGCACTGATTGTTTTT
>CAZEBD010000145.1:0-2658 GCA_964510625.1 uncultured Planctomycetales bacterium | reverse complement strand
TAAAAAATATCATTGTCGGGATAGACATGACGCCATATTCGGTCGCCATCCGGGGATTGGTATCGACATCCATTTTGCCGATTTTAATTTTGCCGGCATACTCTTTAGCCAATTCATCGATTAAAGGCGCAATCATCTTGCAGGGCCCGCACCAGGCAGCCCAGAAATCCACTAAAACCGGCAACTCCGATTCCAGCACTTCCTGCTTAAAAGTTTGGTCTGTGAAATGCAGCGTACTCATGGACTTAATCCTTTACATTAGTTGGGTTAATAGGATAGGAGATTATTAAATTATCACAAAGATCGCCCAATTGCAAGAAAAAAAGGAAAAGGGGACGTTTCCCTTCCCGGGGAAACGTCCCCTTTTACGCCTGCTTTAATTCTAAATTAGAAATCCTGCTTTAAGGACAAGAGGCCTAATTGTTCCGAATAATAACCGGCAGTCAAAGCATCTAAAGAAGCGGTCAGCTCCTCAAGTTGCAGCTGTTTCTGAAAACTTTTATTTTTATCCTCTATACCCAAACTATCCAGCTCGCTTTTAACCCTTAAACGCTCAAAATACAGTTTGTTTACCTGGTCAAGAATATCCTCCCGCAGCTCCACCATTAATTTTGAGCGCACATCAATACTTGCCTGGGCATCATTCCAGATCAAATCACTTAAATCCCAGGATAAACTGACGTCCCAATCAATACTATCCCTGCCCCGGCGCAGGCAATCATCCTCGCTTTTAGTGGTTGAACCGCCTTCCCAATGCCACAGATCGGTACTGTTGCGGTCTATGCCGATACTGACCTGAGGCAAAAGTGCTTTTTTAGCTGCATCTTTGCGCCATTGCGATATTTTTCCCGCGCCGACCTCGGCATATTTAATCGCCGCATCCTGTACATCTTTAATCTTAGGCTCAAGTTTAAGATACTCCTGAATCAAAGAAAGGCGCAATCCACCGGTGCCGGTCGCCGGGCTGGATTTATATATTCCTTTACCGCAGGCAAGATAAATATTATTTAAACTGTCTAAACTAAAATCGTTAAAACTTCCGGCCGATAATCCAAAGGTTACCTCCTGCCAATGCTCATTACGGTATAGAAAAACTCCGGACGCCCCAAGGGCACAAATTTCCGAACCATCCGTTAAACCGATTTTTTTAACATTACGGTTTATTAAACCGTATTCCGGCAGTTTCTCCCAACTTTGCCCCTGGTTTATACTGCGATAAATCCCCTTAGCGGAAGCTAAATATACAAAACTATTAAACGGTTCAACCTTGACAAAATTAATCTGATCCGGGCCAACCGGATCAGCTTCAGTATTTTCTTCTTCAGCGTCCTGGCGTAAATTACTTACAAATACTTTCTCCCAGGCGGCACCTCCGTTATCGGATTTATATATACCGCCTGAAGCTGCCAGATAAATAACCGGTTTTTCTCCGGAGCTAGATTCAATTTGCCATACACTATTTCTGCTGCTTCCGAAATTTTGCAAAGACCAGCTGCGGCCATTATCTTGGCTGATGAATAATCCGGATTTTGTCCCTGCCAAAATTACCTGCCTGCTGCCAAATACCGATAAACATTGCCTTTCCAGTTTCCCCCTGCCGCTAAATATCCTCTCCCAACTTTCTCCTAAATTATTACTGCGGTATAAACCGTTACCGGTTGCCGCATAAACAACATTGGCAAAATCCTTATTTAAGGATAAGGCATAAACATCGCAAGGATTACCTCTGACCGATAATACCCTGCGCCAGCTGCCACCGGCGTCATCAGTTTTTAAGATGCTACCGGGCCTGGCTGCCAGGATGATCTTATTATTGTCCGGTGCAACTAAGAGCGACTGACAATTGGTATTTTCCCCGCCGATTTCATGCCAATCCAGATCCTGGGCTAAAAGAATATTGCCTGCCAGGAGCAACCAAACTGCAATCAAACTAAACAGCGATTTACGCATTTTTCCCACCTCCTGCTATAATTGACGCATCGGATGGGAAAATCTAACAAAGAATTACTATATTTTAAATTCTTTTCAGCAGCTCCTTGGCCACTTTTTCTCCTGATAATAACATCCCGCCAAAGATCGGCCCCATGCGCGGAGCACCGATTACAGCGTTAGCGCACATCCCACACACATAAAACCCCGGGCATACTTCTTGAGAGTTTTTTACAATCGAATCCTCACCTGCCTCCGCCCACATTGACCCTTCTCCCATTAGTTTTCCGGACCTTGTCTTTAAACGAATGCCGGATTTTTTTTCGATGATTTTGGCTACTTCAGCCGGATGCCCGGTAGCATCCACCACGAACCTGGAGCGCATGGTAATCGGATCGACGTGTAAATTTGCTATCTCTACCGCACTCCAATTCAAAACTAAACCACAGACTCTTTTTTGTCGGATCATCACATCTTCGGCACTCAAAAGATTAAATATCTTAAGGCCGGCTTTTACCGCTTTAGAGCAGATCGTCGATACAGTTTCAATTGAATCGGATAAGTAATATCCCTTTTCAAATATCCGGGTTCTAATCCCGAATTCATCCAGCAGTTTTTTAGCGGAATCCTGAAAAACCAGCTCGTTAAACATTATTCCGCCGCCCCACATTCCGCCGCCGATAGAAAGCTTTCTTTCAAACAATACCACCTGTCTGCCGGCTTTAGCTA
>CAZEBD010000144.1:0-2671 GCA_964510625.1 uncultured Planctomycetales bacterium | reverse complement strand
CGGATAACGGATAGGCTCTGACCTGCGACCTCCACGGAATATCTAATTTCCGGCGGATAATCTCTTTGCATATCCCGGAGGCAACCTCCAGATTACAGTTGAACTCATCGCAATCATCCCCGAATTCGCGGATGCCGTAATCTTTCATCAACATCTCTATCTCATCAACTACATTTTTTGCCGAACGGTGCCGGGTAACCGGCTTAGATGATTTCCAAACGGCACAGGAACAAAAGGTACAGTGAAAAGGGCAGCCCCGGGAAGAAACAATCCGGGTTTCCGGAAGGCGTTTAGTAATATACCATCCGGAATAATCCCTGATATTAATTAAATCACGCGCCGGAAACGGGATTAAATCCAGGTCCTGGATAAACTCACGGGGCTTGGTATAAATAACCTTTTCCTGCTCCAGGTAAGCTAACCCGTCGATCTGGGAAAAATCCGCTTGGCAGGCTCTTCTGCCTTTTTGCGTCAATGCCTTAGCCACCTCCAGCATTGTCTGTTCCCCCTCACCTACGCAAACCAGGTCGGCTCGGGATTTTCTGATTACATCCTCGGGAAAACCGGTAGCGTGGCAACCCCCCATTACTACGAGCATCTCAGGATGCTCTTGCTTTATCCTTTTAGCCAATTCATAAGCGCCGTTAGCGATCAAGGTGTGGGCGGATATCCCCAGGATATCCGGAGAGAATTTATTAATCTTCTCAACAGTAGCTTCAAAACCTTCGATCTGGCCGTCCACGACAGACAACTCTACCCCTTTTATACCCTGCCGCAGATATGCGGCGATATAAAGAATGCCTAAAGGCGGAGCAATCCGTTCATTTAATTCCCCTGATTTATGCGCCGTAAACGGCGGAGCAAGTACTAATTGGATTCTCACTAACCTTATCCCCTTTCTGTATTTTTAATCATATCTTTCGGTGCCGGGCAATAACCGTTTCAAACAAATCCCGGTATTTTAAAGCTATTTTTTCCCAGCGAAAATTACTGACTACATAAGCATACCCCTTTTCCCCCATCTCTTTAAGGTTACAGCTGCTTACGGTTAAATATGCCAATCCAGAGGCAATTCCCTCGGCGTCCGGATCGACCTCAATTGCCCCTCCACAATCAGCTAACCCGCCGAAACCGGATGTCTTAGTTAATAGTACCGGTCGCCTGCAGCAGGCTGCTTCCGGAGCGACAATCGTCATTGCATCTTTAATCGAAGGCACGACTAAAAATTCAGCAGCATGATAAGCCTCGCTTTTTAACCTGCCGAAAACCGGATCTAAAAATACTACGTTGTTTTTCAGGCCGAGGCCGGCCACCTTTTTCTTCATCGCCTTGCGGTAAAGAGTATCCGTGCCGATTAATACCAAAACCCAGCCGTCAAGCTTAGCCTGCATTTTACTAAAAGCATCAATCAATAGATGCACGCCTTTGAGCGGGTTCATCTGGCCAAGATATAGTATGATTTTGCGGTTATCCAGGCCGTTTACCTTACGGAAATGTTCATCATCGCGGTGTAAAAAATCCTCCGGGATGATCCCGTTAGGGATCAAATGCACTTTATCCGGATCGGCTCCCGCCGCAACCAAATCCTTAGCCTCCTCATCAGTCACGGCAATACAGGCAGCGGCTTTTTTTACCAAAGGAATCGTCAGGTATTTACGGTAATAATTTTTTAAAATTCGCGAACGGTTATGTACCGCCACAAACCCCATACAGGAAAATACATAAGGAATGTTTTGCTTAGCTGCCACAATCCCGGCGATTTGCGCCAGCAAACTCCAATTCTTAGACAAATGCAGCAGATCATAGTTTCTGATATTCTGTTTTAACCAATTTTTTACCCCGAATGGAAACAAATAACGAAAATACCAGGCGCCGACGGAATAACAATTAACCCCCGGAAATCTAAAGATGTACTCTTTATCCTGATGCCAATTTGTAGTCAGGATATCAACCTTTTCTCCGGATTGCACTAAATACCGGCTCATCTGGCAGGATCTCTCTGTCCCGCCGCCGCCTAAAACCGGATTCATTACATCCAGCACATTCAGTATCTTCATAAGATTAATCTTAGGCAATTACCTAAGTAATTCTTCTCCTCTAGATAGATCAATATCTTCCAGCATAAGTTTATGCCTTTTCAACAAAGCCACGGTCTTAGCGTAATCAATTGCAGAATCCGCGGAGTTAAATTCTTTCATTAAAGCCCTTGGTTCATTTTTAGCCGACTTACGTAATTCCGGAAGCATCGGCAGGATGACGTAATAATCACCGCGATTAACGCAATGGGTAGCCTCCTCCTGCGAAACCATTATTTCATGGATTTTCTCTGCCGGCCGGATTCCGGTAAGTTTAATTTTAATCTTACGTTTACCGATTAAAACCTTAGCGACATTGATCATCTTTACGGCAGTAGCCTTAGGTACATAGACTTCTCCCGGCTGCGCCGAACGTAAAGCAGCAAATAAAGTCTCAACTGCCTGATCTAAGCTTAATAAAAAGCGGGTCATCTCCGGGATGGTTACGGTTACCGGGCCGCCGTGTTTTATCTGTTCATGGAATAACGGGATTACCGAACCACGGGAAGCCAGGACATTGCCGTAACGCACGCAGATAAACCGGGTACCCGGATTAAGGATGTTGGCGGCAGTAATGATTCTTTCCTGGATAGTCT
>CAZEBD010000143.1:1040-2696 GCA_964510625.1 uncultured Planctomycetales bacterium | reverse complement strand
GCTTGAAAACTTAAGAGGTTATCTTTGACGTCCTGAATAAAAAAGAAAAGATCGAGGCTCTCAGCCGGGAAATGTCGCAGGAGGGGTTTTGGGATAATTCCGAGAATTCCACCCGCACCGTCAGGGAATTAAAAAATCTTAAGGCCACGGTCGAACCCTGGGAATCGGCGCATAAGAAATACCAGGAGCTGGCGGAGCTGGCGCCTTTGACCGAAGATGATGACCGGGATCTGATTTCGGAGTTAGCCCGCAGTTTCCAGGAGCTGTCGGTAATTATCGATAAATTAGAGTTTCAGGTGCTTTTGGGCGCGCCGCTTGATAAAAATAGTGCGATCCTTAGCATTAACTCCGGAGCCGGCGGCACCGAATCCTGTGATTGGGCCGGGATGCTCTTACGGATGTACAGCCGGTTTGCCGAAAGCCGCTCCTGGAGTGTTAAGACGATTGATATTTTGGCCGGTGAAGAGGCCGGGATTAAAAATGTTACTCTGCTGATCGAAGGCCCATATGCCTTTGGTTATCTGAAAGCCGAGCGGGGAGTGCACCGGTTAGTGAGAATCTCGCCTTTTGATGCCAATAAGCGCCGGCATACTTCTTTTGCTTCGGTGGACGTGCTTCCGGAGATCGAAGAAGAATTAGATATAAAAATTGATGAGGGGGATTTAAAGATCGATGTTTTCCGTTCTAAGGGCGCCGGCGGGCAAAGTGTAAATACCACGGATTCGGCGGTAAGGATCACCCATTTGCCTACCGGGATCGTTGTTCAGTGCCAGAATGAACGTTCGCAGCACCAGAATAAACAGACGGCCTTAAAGATCCTTAAGTCCCGGCTTTATGAGGTAGAGCAGGCCAAAAAAGAAGAAGAATCAAGGAAAAAGGACGCGGATAAAAAGAGGATCGAATGGGGCAGCCAGATCCGTTCCTATGTTTTGCATCCGTATAATTTAGTCAAGGATCACCGGACGGATTTTGAAACCGGGGACAGCCAAAAAATTTTAGACGGCGGTTTGGATGATTTTATTGAAGCATTTTTAAAGTTCAGTGCTAAAAACAAGTAGGTGTGATTATGCTGGGTTTAATTAAAAAAGCTATTCTCAACAATAAGCAGGCGGCGATTAAAAAAAGATTTCCCCGCTTAAATATCAATCTGCATGCGGAGATGCCCTCGCCTTCGATGAATAAAATGGTGGAGGTTGCCTGCACCGTCGATGCGGTCAACGCTTTAGAAGCTAAAATCAGCGCTTTAACCGATAGCGACCTATCCGCTAAAACCAATGAGTTTAAAACGCATTTAAAAAATAAATCTGCGCAGATTGAAAGCCAGCTGCAGGATTTAAAGCAGGCGATGTTGAATGTGGCGATGCCGGAAGAAAAAGAGCGCTTAAAAGAAAAATTAAAGCATAGTCGTAACCGCATCTTTGCCGATATCCTGCCGGAGGCTTTTGCGGTTGTCCGGGAGGCGAGCTTGCGGACAATCGGCCTTAGGCATTTCGATGTGCAGATCGCCGGCGGCATAATTTTACATGAAGGCCGCATCGCCGAGATGTCTACCGGAGAGGGTAAGACACTGGTGGCTACGCTGGCTGCCTATTTAAATGCTTTGTTGGGCAAGGGTGTGCATGTGGTTACGGTTAATGATTACCTGGCCCGGCGCGA
>CAZEBD010000143.1:0-946 GCA_964510625.1 uncultured Planctomycetales bacterium | reverse complement strand
CGATCTATGAGTTTTTAGGTTTATCCGTCGGCACGATTCAGCATGATATGTCGGATGCCCAACGCAAGGCCGCCTATGCCTGTGATATAACTTATGGCACCAATAACGAATTCGGTTTTGATTACCTGCGCGACAATATGAAATACGCCACCAGCGACCTGGTACAGCGGCCCTTTTATTATGCCATTGTTGATGAAGTAGATTCCATTCTTATTGATGAAGCGCGCACCCCGCTGATCATTTCCGGGCCGGCGGAGGAATCCACGGAAAAATATTATACCGCCAAAAAAATCGTGGAACAGTTAACCGGGCGCCGGGTCACCGAGCGGGATGAGATCGACGCAAAATATAAGGGGATCGACCTGGGCAAGGGGTTTGATTATGTGGCGGATGAAAAGGCCCAGACGGTCGCTTTGACCGAAACCGGGGAGGTTAAAGCCTCTAAGCTTTGGGGCGTAGATACCCTGCACGCTTTAGAAACGATTGAATACCGCCACCATACTATTCAGGCTCTGAGAGCAAAAGAATTTTTTCAGCGCGATGTGGATTATGTGGTCAAAGACGGTGAGGTGATCATCGTTGATGAATTTACCGGCCGGCTTATGCCGGGGAGGCGTTGGTCAGACGGATTGCATCAGGCGGTGGAGTCAAAAGAAGGGATGAAGATCGCCCGGGAAAATCAGACTTTAGCCACGGTCACCTTCCAGAATTATTTCCGGATGTATGAAAAATTAGCCGGGATGACCGGGACGGCTTTTACCGAGTCCAATGAATTTAAAAGCATCTACCAGTTAGATGTGGTGGTTTTACCTACAAATCAGCCTTTGGTGCGGAAGAATTATCCTGACCGTATTTATAAGACCGAGGAGGAAAAGTTTGCCGCCGTGGTTGAAGAGATCAGTGAATTGAGTAATTCAGGCAAGCCGGTGTTAGTCGGGACAATTAC
>CAZEBD010000142.1:0-2722 GCA_964510625.1 uncultured Planctomycetales bacterium | reverse complement strand
TGTCCTTAACATTTTAATTCCTTAATTAAATTTGCAATGGCTACCTGTTTTTGTGCGCCGCCGGCCATATCTTTAAGTGTAATTACATCCTGTTTTAATTCATCATCACCCAATATCAAAACCGCTTTTGCCCCGGAATCATTGGCCGCCCGCATCGCCGCTTTCAGGGATTTATCCAGGTAATCCGTATCGCAGGATATCCCGGCGTTCCTGAGCTGCTGCAAAATCTTTATTCCGGCGGCTTTGGCGGCATCTCCCAACGTAATTAAATAAACCGGTTTATTAACCGGCCCTTCTTTTAATGTATTGGCAACCAGCATCAACCGCTCTGCTCCGAAAGCAAAACCGATCGCGCCTAATTCCGGCCCGCCTAACTGGCTGACTAAATTATTATAACGCCCGCCGGCGCCGATGGCATCCTGGCTGCCTAAATCGCTGTGGGTGATCTCAAAAACCGTACGGTTGTAGTAATCCAGGCCGCGCACTAACTGCGGATAGACCTGATAAGCAATACCCAGATCATCCAAACCGCGCCTGACGGTTTCAAAATGCCCAAGGCATTCCGGGCAAAGATGATTATGGCCGACGGCCAAAGTTTTTACGATATCCTGGCACTCCGGATTTTTGCAATCCAAGACCCTTAATACATTATTTTTCGCCCGATTCTGGCAATCCGGACATAAAGAGGATAATTTTTTTTCTAAATTTGATTTTAAGCCGGCGCTTAAAGCCTGCTTATCTTTCGGACAACCCAAGCTGTTAAGTTTTATTTGATAACCGCTGATCCCGAATTCTTTTAATAATCGATCCGCCAGCGCAATTACCTCAATATCCAGGGAGGCATCAAGGGAACCGATTGCTTCAGAACCGATATGATGAAATTGCCTTAACCTTCCTTTTTGCGGCCGCTCGTAGCGGAACATCGGGCCGATGTAATATAATTTCACAAAACCGCGGGTTTTTTCTAAGTTATTCTCAAGATAACTGCGGACAACCGAAGCCGTCCCTTCCGGGCGCAGCGCGTAGGTATCCTCCTGATTACGAATAAGGAACATCTGTTTTTGAACGATCTCGGTACCCTCACCGAGGGAGCGGTCAAAAAGCCCGGCTTCTTCAAGCACAGGGGTACGGATTTCCTGATAATTATATAAGGAGAAGATGGAGCGTGCAACTCTTTCGGCTGCCTGCCAGGCAGATGCCTCTTCGGGCAAGATATCTTTGGTGCCGGGGATTCTTTTAAACACTTTTAGTTTATTTTATTTTTTGTTTCATTTCCAAACCAGCTTTAAAGATGACTACTTTTCTGGGCGGGACAGGGATAACCTGATTAGTACGCGGGTTTCTGCCTGTGCGGCTCCTTCTTTGCTTTACTTTAAAAACACCGAAGTTACGTAATTCGATCTTTTCGCCCCTGATCAAGGCATCGATAATGCAATCAAATGTCCTCTGAACTATTTTTTTAACGTCTATCTGCTTGAGATTAGTTTCATCAGATACTTTTAAGACAATATCCTTCTTCGTCATCGTCCACCCCCTCTATTCTAAGTATAATAACAGCAAAAAGTTACGGTGTCAAGATTTTTTAGATTACCAAAGAAAGATGCTCCTGGCCCAAAAGTTCGTCTAATTCCTGGATCAGCTGTTCATTTGGCTGGACATATAACCCTTCCCCCACGATTAATTGCACACGGGATTTAGCCGGAGTATCCAGCCGTAAATACACCGGGACGCTGCCGCGATGCGCGCCTAATAACTCTTTTAATGATTCAAAAATATTCTCCCTTATTCCGGATAAGTTGATATTGATCGCGCTGATCAGCTTATAGATTGTTTCAAACGGGAAAATATCATCCGCAATAATTTTGGGGGTATCTTCTTTTAAGTCTAGGATCCCGCGCAGATGGACAATGGTGTTAGCTTGAATATGCGAGCTGATTTTAGAAAAAGCCCGGGGAAAAACCAGCACCTCCACTGAGCCGTCTAAGTCCTCTAATTTTAAAATCGCCATTTTTTCCTGTTTGGCGCGGGTAACCGTTTGTTTTATCTTGACGATTAACCCGACGATTTTAACCATATCCTGGTCTTTGTGTTCATGCAGGCTGGCCGTAGAGCAGGAAGCAAAACGTTTAAGCTGGCTGGCATACCGGGCCAACGGATGCCCGCTGACATAGAAACCCAGCATATCTTTTTCAAAGGCCAGCAGCTGCGGTTCCGGCCATTCTTTACAATCCACCAGATGGTTGGCCGTCTGGGCAAAACCTTTAGACTGGGTTGCCTGGTCAAAGAAGGAAAGCTGGCCGCTGGATTTTTCTTTTTGGGCCCTTTGCGCCCCTTCCAATATTATATCTAAGCTGGCAAACATCTTGGCCCGGGGCATGCCGAAACAATCTAACGCTCCGCATTTGATCAGGCTTTCCAAAACCTTCCGGTTAGCCAGGCGCAGGTCTATGCGCTGACAAAGGTCCTCTAAAGATTTATATCCGCCTTTTTCTCTCATGCAGACAATGGATTCAGCTGCTCCCCGGCCGACATTTTTAACCGCTAAAAGGCCAAAGCGTATACTGGAAGCATCCTCTACCTTAAATAAAGCATCGCTTTGATTAACATCGGGAGGCTGGACTTTTAAGCCCATGCGCAGGGATTCATTTACATATTCGACGATCTTATCGGTATTATCGCGCTCTGAAGTCAACAGCGCGGCCATAAACTCCACCGGATAATT
>CAZEBD010000141.1:0-2757 GCA_964510625.1 uncultured Planctomycetales bacterium | reverse complement strand
GAGCGAGAGACTGTTAATCTCCAGGTCCGTGGTTCGAGTCCACGAGGGGGAGCCAAACTTAAAATAGCCCTATTGGTACCAATAGGGCTATTTTTTTAGGTATTGTAAAGATAATTTTAAAAGGGGAAAATATTTAAAGCCACTTACGCCGCTTAAAATAAATAAGCATGATGATGGTGATGCAGGCCATGACCAGGAGGACTCCGGGATAGCCGAAGCGGTGTCCTATCTCCGGCATATGCTTAAAATTCATACCGTAAATGCTGGCGATGAGGGTGAGCGGCATTACGATCGTGGAAATCACGGTCAAAGTCTTCATGATCTCATTGAGCCGGTTGGAAACCACCGAAACATACGCCTCCATCGCTCCGGTAATAATATCGCGTGAAGTTCCGACAATATCATTAATCCGGATAAGGCTATCATAGATGTTCCTGAAGTAGATGGCGTTGGCCGGGGTAACCTGCTGGTAATCTCCGCGGGCAAGCAGACTGATCACATCCGCCTGGGGGCCGATGGTGCGGCGCAGGTGAATGATTTCGTTTTTTAAGGAATATATTTTTTTAAGGGTTTGGTTGGTTGGGTCTTTAAAAAGCTCATCGCTCATCTGGTCGACTGCTTCGTCAAATCCATTGATGACCGGGAAGTAACTGTCCACAATGCTGTCGATGATGGCGTATGATAAAAAGTCGGCTCCGTTTTTGATGATCGGGGAATCCTTGGCGATCCGTTCTTTATTTACTGCCAAAGAAGCGATCGGATCACTATGTGAGGTAATCAGAAAGTTTTTCCCCAGGCAGAAATCTATCTCGCCCAACTTTATTTTATTGCTGTTTTTATCGTTGCAATCCAGAGAGAACATGATCAGGTATAAATAATCTTTGAAGTTCTCGACTTTTGGCCGGGAATTGACCATGATGCAGTCTTCGATCGTCAGCGGGTGGATATTGAAGACCCCGGTGAGCAGATCAATATCGTTATCATCAATATCCTGGATATCCAGCCATAAAATGCTGGCTGGGTCCTTGATGGTCTCCAGTATCTGCGCGGCATTTAACCCGCCGATTTTAACCCCTGATTGAGGATGGTATGAAAAAACTTCGAACATCAGTTCTCCTTAAGTTAATAACACAATGAATATTATCACAGAGAATGTGAAATTACAAGCTTTCAATGCAGGATTTCCGGGTTTAGCGTGTTTTTTTAATTCCCTCTATATCTCTACGCAGCGAGGCAATATCCGATTCTACCTGATCTAAACGCTGGCCGTATTCTTCCAATACCCGCGCGGCATATTCCCCGGATCCTTCAATAACATTCAGGTCGCCGACTTTTTTAATAGTGGTTCCTTTCGGCAGGACCAGCTTGAAACCCGGGTTATTGCCGGTTTGCTGTACTTCCATTCCTTCCGGTAGATCAGTATCTTGCGCAAATGTCCGGCTGTAAAACAAGGCGGATATCGCCAGTAATCCTGCAATTACCAAAGCGGTTTTTGCCATAAGGGCTCCTTTTTATTGCATGTATCCTAAGCTTCTTAATGCCTCCAGAGAATTATTATCCAAATCCGGCCGGCGGGGGTTTAAGGATGACGGAGTGGGGTTATCTTTTAGCCATTTTTTTAGTTCCTGTTTTAAATAAGCCGGCTGATCCGCGCGTTTGTAACCTTCATAATCAAGGCTGGGCAGGGCCAGGTTTTTATTTACATCCCTGATTATTGCCAGGGGCGGTTTGTAAGAATAAATGTATTTTCTTTTTCCTTTGTCATTTTTTAATAATCCGCTTAAATTTATTCCCTGAAACATTCCTTTGGTGAAGAAATAATTTATGCGGTTTACCGTATTTAAAACAGTCGGCACGATATCTACGCTGGAAACTGCGGCAAAGATGTTTTTTCCTCCTTTAAAATACCGGTTGTCTTTTATAATCAAAGGAATCTGTAATGTTTGTTCGCTGATAAAGCTATGCCGGTATTGATCATTTTCGCCCAGATTTTCTCCGTGGTCAGCGGAGATGATCACCATGGCGTCTTTAGGCAATAATTGTAAGATTCTGCCTAAATTATAATCGACAAAATTTATTTCCCCGTCGTAGCGGGAGATCAGTTCATTAAGCGGATACCGGTATCCTGAAAATGCTCCGACCAGCAGCAAATGGTCATATTTTACCGGGATGGAGGCCGCCCAGATCTCATCGCTTTGGCGGTAGAGTGAATCATGCCTGAACAGGCGTTCATATTCCCGGGGCGGGGTATACGGGGCATGCGGGTCCAGATAGTGCACCCAGAGAAAAAGCGGTTTACGTTTCCTTGGCAGATGAAGACGCAGGTAATTCAGAACTTTTTCGGTAATTTTTAAAGTATCGGTATTCGGCGAATCATAATCAGCAAACCCTTGTTCAAAACCGGAGCCTGGGTTAAGGAGGGTATTGCCGGAGAATGCCGCTGTCTGATAACCCAATTTTTTAAGGTATTCGGCAAGGGTGGTAAAATTTTCGGAGAGGACGTTTAGCTGGGCTTCGGTTTCATCGAAATAATTGATCAGGTAACGGCCGGTTAACATTGCGGGGAAGGCATTGATCGTTGAAGTAGTCACCGCGTAGCAATTACGGAAAATCACTCCATCTTTGGCCAGCCGGTCGATATTCGGGGAGGTCAGTCTTTTATAGCCGTAACAACTCAGGTGGTCGGCTCTTAAGGCATCGATAGTAATCAGGATTACGTCCGGGTATTTTTTTACCCGGGGCAAAAGCAGCAGCACT
>CAZEBD010000140.1:0-2764 GCA_964510625.1 uncultured Planctomycetales bacterium | reverse complement strand
TAGTATTCTCCTTTGTAAACAATCTTTACCCTGCCTTCTAACCAAATATTTTTAAATCCGCTTACATCTCTCTGGAAAAAAACTTTCAGTAACTCCTTGCTCTGAGTCTGGACCCTTACGAATTTTTTAAGGTTATTTTTTAAAGCAAAAATCAGCGCCGCCGCCGTGCTGCCGGTGCCGCAGGCCAGAGTCTCATCCTCCACCCCTCTTTCATAGGTACGAATACGGATCAAATCATCGCCTCTGACTTCGACAAAATTGACATTTGTCCCGCGCGGAGAAAATTCCCGGTGGTTTCTGATAGCCGAACCGATAAGCTTTACGTTTATCCCGTCAATTCCACTGACAAAAATAACCACATGCGGAACTCCGGTGTTAATGAAATTCACTTTGAGCAACCGGTAATTAGTAAGCAGGTGAATATCTAACCGGATATCTTTAGGGGCAGTCAGCTGTACCCTTACCTGATTACCGGAGACCTCGGCATTAATAATCCCGGCTTGCGTAAATAAACGGGCTCGGGGCTTACCGAAATAAAACGCAGCACAGCGGGCGCCGTTACCGCACATCTCTGCTTCCGAACCGTCGGCATTAAAGATCCGCATATTAAAATCCGCGCCTTTGCGCCTACTTAACAAAAGCAGGCCATCGGCCCCAACCCCGAACTTCCGGTCGCATAAAGAACGGGCCAGAGCCGCTAAATTACCGGTTAACTTGCCTTCGACAATAACAAAATCATTGCCGCTGCCAACCATTTTAGTAAATTTAATCTTTTTCATTACGTATTAAATCCTCGAATGCCTCTCTTTTTCTGATCACCTGGGCTTTATTTCCGGAGACCATCACCTCAGCCGCACGCAGGCGCGAATTGTAATTACTGGACATGCTGAATCCGTAAGCCCCGGCGCTCATTACCGCTAAATAATCACCTTCTTTAACTTTAGCGATCAGCCGTTCTTTGGCCAGAAAATCTCCGCTTTCGCAGATCGGGCCGACTAAGTCGGCTTTTTCCCCCCTTAAATTTTTATTTAACGGCAGAATCTTATGATATGCCGAATACAAAGACGGCCGGATGAGGTCATTCATTCCGCTGTCAATAATAATAAATTTCTTTTTAGGGGTCCGTTTGATATACAGGACCCTGACTACCAGTATTCCGGCGTTACCCACGATAAAACGGCCCGGTTCCATAATTATTTTAAGCCCGGTTTTTTTCAGAAGCGGGATGATCTGCCTGGCATAGATCTGGGCAGTCTGCGGCTCTTCATGGTCATAGATGATCCCTAATCCCCCGCCGATATTTAAATACTCAAGCCCGATGCCTTTAGCTTGTAGGCGCCGGATAAAATTTGAAACTTTTTTGATCGCCTCCACAAACGGCGCGCTCTGGGTAATCTGCGAACCGATATGGATATGCAAGCCGCAAATATTTAAGTTCCTGAATTTATTGCGCAACAACAAGATTTTATAGGCACTTTCAAGGTCAATACCAAATTTATTAGTGATCTTGCCGGTAGTAATATATTTATGGGTCCGGGCTTCCACATCCGGGTTGATCCGGATAGCCACGCGGGTAATTTTATTCAAACTTCCGGCGATCCGGTCGATATTGGTTAACTCAGCCAGTGATTCAACGTTAAAAAATAAAATCCCTTTCCTGATCGCCGCAGAAATCTCCCGGTCGGTTTTACCGACGGAGGCATAGACGATCTTTTGTGCCGGGCAACCGGCAGCCTGGGCGCGGAACAACTCTCCCCCTGAAACAATATCCAGGCCCGCGCCTTTTTTAATCAAAGCCCTTAATATCGAAAGATTGGAGTTGGCTTTTACCGAATAGCAAATCAACGGTTTAAGTGGGGCAAACGCCTCCTCTAATTTCAGGTAATGATCAGTCAGGGTGTGGTAGCTGTAAACATAAAGCGGAGTGCCGAATTTTGCGGCCAACTGCTCTATTTTTATATTTTCACAATAGAGTGAATTATTTTTGTATTTAAAATCATGCATTCAGCTTTTTACTCCACTTAACCAGCTGGCTGGCCACTAACTTCGGGTTAGTGCTGCCGTAAGAAGATTTCAGATTAACCGATGCCCGGGCATTTAGAATATTTTTGAGGTCACCGGATAGCTTATCCGAATATTTCTTCAGCTGGTCTAAGGATAAACCGGATATTTTTTGCCCTTTATCTAAACAGTCGATTACCATTTTCCCGACAATATCATGGGCTTTGCGGTAAGATACCCCCTTTTTAATCAGGTATTCGACAATATCCACCGAAAACAAAGATTCATCCCTGACCTTACTGGCGATGGCTTCTTTTTCAATGACAATATTCTCAAAAAGCGCCATAAAGATCTCTAAAATATCCTTAATCGTATCTACGGCATCAAAAAGCGGCGGCTTATCCAACTGCAAGTCCCGGTTATAAGATGAAGGCAACCCCTTCATCAGGATCATCACGCTGGAAAGATCGCCGTGAATCTTACCGACCGAGCCCCGGATCAACTCCAGAATATCGGGATTCTTTTTATGCGGCATGATGCTGGAACCGGTGCAAAAAGAAAAATCTATATCGATAAAATTAAATTCATTGGTACTCCAAAGGATCAGGTCTTCGGCAATCCTGGATAAATGCACCGAGATTATGGTCAATCCGGCCAAAACCTCCAGGATAAAATCCCGGTCGCTGACGCTATCAATGCTATTGGCAGTAAGGCTGGCGAATTTTAATTCTTTCCTGACCATCTCCCGGTCGATCGGAAGGCC
>CAZEBD010000139.1:0-2775 GCA_964510625.1 uncultured Planctomycetales bacterium | reverse complement strand
AGCCGGAAAAATCAATATCCTCTCTAGGAAAACAAAAGAAAAAAGGGGACGTTTCCCTATTCAGGGAAACGTCCCCTTTTTTAATTAATTAGCTTAAATTATTTAAGCAGCGTGTTCCTGATGATAAACGATGCAAAAACAATGGAAACCATTGACATCAGCTTAATTAATATGTTTAAGCTGGGCCCGGAAGTATCCTTGAACGGATCGCCGACCGTATCGCCGACTACTGTAGCTTTATGCGCAGCCGATCCTTTACCGCCATGATGCCCCTCTTCCACATATTTTTTGGCGTTATCCCAGGCACCGCCGGAATTAGCCATCATTACCGCTAACACAAAACCGGTAACCGTCGCTCCAACCAATAATCCGGCCACCGCATCAATACCGATCAACAATCCCACAACTATAGGAGCAGTAATCGCTAAAAGTGAAGGTGCGATCATTTCTTTCTGCGCCGCAGCAGTAGCAATCGTTACACAGCGCGCATAATCAGGCTTGGCTTTACCTTCCATAATCCCAATTATTTCCTTAAACTGACGGCGAACTTCCACCACGATCTTACCGGCTGCCCGGCCAACTGCCCGCATAGTCAAAGAGCAGAATAAAAATGGCATCATACCGCCCAAAAATAAACCCACCAGTACCGTGGGATTCATCATATTAGCATTTATATCTTTACCAAACAACATAACCTGGTCTTTGTAGGCAGCGATCAGTGCCAATGCGGTCAGGGCTGCCGAACCGATAGCAAAACCTTTACCGGTAGCCGCGGTCGTATTGCCCAAAGAATCCAAAGCATCCGTTCTTTTTCTTACTTCCGGAGGCATTTTAGACATCTCGGCATTTCCACCGGCATTATCGGCTACCGGCCCATAAGCATCAGTAGCCAATGTAATCCCCAATGTAGAAAGCATGCCTACTGCCGAAATAGCAATACCGTAAAGACCGGAATTAAAATTTGCCGCTCCACCCGAAACAAAAAAGCTGATCAGGATGGCCACGCAAACAATGATCACCGGAATCGCGGTTGACATCATCCCTACGGCGATACCGCCGATGATTACCGTAGCCGGGCCGGTTAAAGAAGCATCAGCAATCGAGCGGGTCGGCTTAAAACCGCTGGAAGTATAATATTCCGTACATAAGCCGATTAAAACCCCGGCAATCAAACCCGCTAAAACCGACCAATAAACACCTAAGTGTTGCACACCTAAAGTATATTTGACCAAAAAGAAAGAAATCGCTGCAACAATAAATGAGCTGGTAAAAACTCCTTTACGTAAAGCTGCCAGAAGCACTTTCTGACTGGCTTGCTCTCCGCTTTTAACAAAAAAAGTTCCCAAAATAGAAGCAATCACTCCAACCGCAGCCATGACCATCGGTACAGTCACTCCCGCCACACCCAATCCGGCAGCGACCCCTAAAGCCGAAGTAGCCACAATCGAACCAACATAAGACTCATAAAGATCCGCACCCATCCCGGCGACATCACCGACATTATCACCGACATTATCAGCAATTACCGCCGGATTACGCGGATCATCCTCCGGAATCCCAGCTTCTACCTTACCCACCAGATCTGCCCCGACATCCGCAGCTTTTGTAAAGATGCCTCCGCCGACCCTGGCAAAAAGCGCCATGGAACTGGCCCCCATGCCAAAACAAAGCATTGTGGAAGTAATCGCCGCGATTTTATCCGTACCCAAGGGGATCGGGTGACAGGAATAATACCAATTTAGGAAATAATACCAGATACTTAAATCTAAGAGGCCTAAGCCAACAACCGTAAGCCCCATCACTGCGCCGCTGGAAAAAGCCACCCGTAAACCCGAATTTAAACTCTTAGATGCGGCTTGGGCAGTACGGTTAGAGGATTGCGTAGCAATGGTCATCCCGATAAAACCGGATAACCCTGAAAAAATTCCTCCGGTTAAAAAAGCAAAGGGCACAAAAATCACCAGGTAATTCTTCAGCGCCATGGCCAGAAGAATGAAGAATACTACGATAAAAAACATAGAAACGCCAAGATATTGCCTTTTTAAATAAGCCTGGGCGCCCACCCGCACTGCCTGGGCGATCTCCTTCATTTTATCTGTGCCCTCATCCATTCTCAAAATGCTTAAAGCCAGATAAAGAGCAAAACCTAAAGCTAAAATTGAACCTACCGGTGCCAGTAACAACAGGTCAAATCCCATTTTGCTGCACTCCTTTCGAAATATATGGATATTACTTAAATTCTAATGTTGAAAAATTTGGAAATACTTTAACATAATCAAAATATTTGTCAATACTAATTACTTCACTTTATAGTTTATTGATAAGCTTTCTGCCCGAGCATGCGCGACTTTGCAAAAATAATCAATTGGCATATCCAACTTTCCCGCTTCAAGATAAGCATGAGCAGGACACCATATACAAAGATTAATTATAGGGCAACTCTTGCATCTTTCTGAAAATTCCACGTTATTTGACTGCATATTCCGCACCTTCAGTACAAATTTATCCCAGGCCTCAGATAAAGTCCCTTTTTTCAGGTCATAAATACAATCCGGGTGCCAAAGCGAAGAACAAAGCCGAAAAAATCCATCATAGCTTATATCAAAACTATGATTTCCTGCTCCACAATGAAAAAGATGGTTACAACCAAAATGCCTGCTTTCAGGCATAATAAATTTATCGCAGTTTTTTTTCAATATCTGAAAACGCTCGGAATCTACTTTTTCAATATTAACGATTTCTGCAGCTTTCGGTTCCTCAAGTTGTGTTAAAGAG
>CAZEBD010000138.1:0-2785 GCA_964510625.1 uncultured Planctomycetales bacterium | reverse complement strand
GTTCCGGTTAATTACCCGGCGGTATAAATCATTTAAGTCGCTCGTTGCAAACCTGCCGCCTTCTAGCGGAACTAGCGGTCGTAGGTCCGGAGGAATTACCGGGACGATCTCTAAAATCATCCATTCAGGTTTATTGCCGCTCTTTTTAAAATCTTCGACGATCTTTAAGCTCTTGATCGCTTTGCGGTTATTTAAAACATCCTTGGATTTTTCTAAATCTTTACGCAGTTTGCGGCAAACCACATCTAAGTCTAATTCTTTTAAAAGCTCACTAATCGCCTCAGCCCCGATCTTGGCTTTAAAAGCTGTGCCGTATTTACTCAGGGCTTCCTGATATTGCTCATCGGTTAAAAGCTCTTTTTTCTTTAACGGAGTCGAACCCGGGTCAACGACCACATACTCCTCATCATAAATAATTCTTTCCAGATCCCTGAGTCCGATATCTAACAGTGCGCTCATTCTGGAAGGCACCGCCTTAAAAAACCAGATATGCGTCACCGGAGTAGCCAGTTCAATATGGCCCATGCGTTCACGCCGGACACTGGAGCGGTCCACGGTAACTCCGCAGCGGTCGCAGGTAATCCCTTTAAATTTGATCCCTTTGTATTTACCGCAGTTGCATTCCCAGTCGCGCACCGGCCCAAAGATCTTCTCGCAGAATAAACCGTCTTTTTCCGGCTTAAGGGTCCGGTAATTAATCGTCTCGGCTTTTTTGACATCGCCTTTAGACCAGGATTTAATTACCTGGGGTGAGGCAATCTTAATTGAAATACTATCGAAGGATACGATCTCTTCCATTATTTGGCCTTTTCTGTCCGGATATCAAGGCATAAGCCTTGGAGTTCTTTGATTAATACATTAAATGATTCTGGAGTCCCGTGAGTTAAACGCTGTTCGCCTTTAACGATGGCTTCATAAATCCTGGTCCTGCCGCTGACATCGTCGCTCTCAACCGTTAACATCTCCTGTAAAGTAAACGCTGCCCCATATGCTTCCAGCGCCCAAACTTCCATTTCTCCTAAACGCTGGCCGCCAAACTGCGCTTTACCGCCTAACGGCTGCTGCGTGACTAAGGAATACGGGCCGATCGAGCGGGCGTGGATCTTCTCATCGACTAAATGGATGAGTTTCAAAATATACATATAACCGACAGTGATCCTTTGATCAAAAGGTTCACCGCTATAACCGTCATAAAGGGTAATTTTACCGTCTTCAGGAAGGCCGGCTTTTTTAAGTAATTCCTTAATTTCTGATTCTTTGGCACCGTCAAACACCGGGCAGCTGCAATGCATATTTAAAACTTTTGCCGCCCAGCCTAAATGGCATTCCAGGATCTGGCCGACATTCATACGGCTAGGCACGCCTAACGGGTTTAAAACCACATCTACCGGGGTACCATCAGGCATATAGGGCATATTTTCTTCCGGAATGATCCGGGCAACCACACCTTTATTACCGTGGCGGCCGGCTAACTTATCCCCTTCGGAAAGCTTACGCTTAGTCGCTACATAAACTACTACTCTCTTTAAAATACCGGTAGGCAGCTCATCACCGCGGCGCACCTTTTCGATTTCCTGCTCCTCTTCCGCCATTAACTCCTGCATCTGTTCATCAAAAGAAGCCGCTAAAATCTTGGCCTCTTCATTATCGCTTAAGTCAAACTTCTCAACCTTCTTTTTATCAATCCCTAAAACCTGTGAAAGGCGCAATGTTTTCTCAGTCGCCAAAAATTCCAGTTCCTGTTTATAATAGGCTTTTAACTCGCGGATCTTAGCCAATTCTTTAGTTTTTTCTTCTTTGGTCTTACGGCCGCGGTCTTTGCGCTGAAATACATGCACGTCAATAACTACCCCTTCGACTCCCGGAGGGACAATTAATGAAGTATCCCGCACATCCCCGGCTTTCTCACCGAAAATCGCCCGCAGTAATCTTTCTTCAGGACTGGGTTCAGAATCGGTTTTGGGGGTGATCTTACCCACCAGAATATCTCCGGCAGCAACTTCAGCCCCGACCCGGATGATCCCCTCTTCATCTAAATTTTTAAGCGCTTCTTCGCTGACGTTAGGAATATCACGGGTGATCTCTTCATTACCTAACCTGGTTTCAGCAGCTTCAATATCAAACTCTTCGATATGAATAGAGGTAAAAGTATCGACTTTGACCAATCTCTCACTGATCAGAATAGCATCCTCAAAGTTATAGCCTCTCCAGGGCATTAAAGCCACCAGGACATTTTTACCTAAAGCTAACTCCCCTTCTTTAGTAGCAATACCGTCGGCAATCGGATCACCGGCTTCGACATGGTCCCCTAATTTTACTAAAGGCCTCTGATTGATCGAGGTATCGGCATTGGTGCGTAAAAACTTCTTCAGATGATAAATACGTTTGCCGACAGTGATCGCTCCGGAATCCACACTGGTTACTTTACCGCTGGCTTCCGCCATCACTACCGTCCCGGAATCCTGGGCAACTTTGCCTTCCATATCCGTACCAACTAAAGGAGCTTCCGTAATCATCAAAGGCACTGCCTGGCGTTGCATGTTAGAGCCCATCAGGGCGCGGTTAGCATCATCATGCTCTAAGAATGGAATTAAGGAAGCGGCAACTGATACCAGCTGCTTGGCGGAAACATCCATATATTGCACATCCTTACCCGGCACTTTCGGGAAATCATCTTTATAGCGGCAGGTTACAAATTTATCTATAAAACGGCCGTCGCTATCCAGAGGAACATCTGCCTGGGCGATAAATTTATCCTCTTCAATATCGGCGGTCAGGTATTCAA
>CAZEBD010000137.1:0-2803 GCA_964510625.1 uncultured Planctomycetales bacterium | reverse complement strand
GTATGCCATGATGCTTAGCTAAAACTGCCAGATTAAAAGTCCCGATCTTATTGGCGGTATCCCCGTTTGCGGCAATCCGGTCTGCTCCGGTAATAACCAGGTCGATCCGGCCATCCTGCATAAGCTTAGCTGCAGTATTATCGGCAATCATGGTCACATCAATGCCTTTTTTATACAACTCCCAGGCAGATAACCGCGACCCTTGAAGCAACGGGCGCGTCTCAGAAGAAAAAACCCTGATCTTTTTACCCTGATCTTTAGCCCGGTAAAAAACCCCCAGCGCCGTGCCATAATCGATCGTCGCTAATATTCCGGCATTACAGATCGTCAGCACCCGGCAATTATTTTTAAGCAGGCCGGCTCCGAAGCCGGCGATCCGGCGGCAGGAAAGCATATCCTGGCGCATGATCGATTTAGCTTCATTTAAAATCACTTGCTTGATCTTAGAGACCGGAAGTTTCCGGTTAGCGGCGGCAACCAACAGGATCCTTTCTATACCCCAAAATAAATTTCTGGCGGTGGGGCGCGAACTGCCGATATATTTGGCTGCCGAATTCAGGCGGCGGATAAATCCGTCCCGGCCAGAGCCAGCGTAATCTTTAATCCCCAGATACATCCCTAAACCGGCAGCAGCCCCTAAGGCCGGGGCGCCGCGAACCTGCATCTCTTTAATCGCCCGCCACAACTGCGGCAGACCGACAATATAAATATAAGCTAATCTAGACGGAAGCTTCGTCTGATCAATGATCCTGATCTTGTTATTTTTGTAGTCAATGGTACGGATATTCATTTATTCTATAACCCGATTAACTTAGTCAAAAGGCTTTTTTTAACTCCAATAGCTGCGGCAGGACAAGTTTCCTGGCAGCAGAAGCAAGCAATGCATTTACGATAATCAACCTTAATGCCTTTTTTATCCAGGCGAATACACTGCTTCGGGCAAACTTTGACGCAGCGGCCGCAGTGCGTACATTTTAAATATAATGAAAAGGGATAATATTTAACCAAGCCCTTAAACAACGGCCCCAACAATCTTTTAACAATAAAAAGCCCTTTGGATATTTTTGCTACGCTATTAGGCAGTACAAAAGGACGGATATTTAAACGGTCAATCTGCTCTCCGACGATCTCTATTTTATCTAGCTGCCCCTGGCCTAAATTACGCATGGCTGCTTCTTTAGTCGTTAAAACCTCCTCTTGCGTAATACCCATTACTTTGGCAGCAACCGTATCTAAGGCTACGCAATCGCTACCGGCCAATAAAAGGCCTAACTGACGCGGCTTGCCTCCGGTAGCTGGCCCATCGCCTTCCATCGCCAGGATCCCATCAATAATTGTCAGGCTCGGTTTTGCTTGCTGATAGATATCGACTAAGACCTTGGCGAACTCATCCGGAGCAAAATAATTCTTGTGCAGTTCGGTTTTATAGGTTCCGGAAACCAGGCCAAAAAGATTTTTGATTGCCCCGGTCATCAAAGTAAGTTGATGGGTTTTAAGCTTGGGTAAATTAACTAAATGGTCGCATTCATCAAGTTCAAGGGTAAGCGGAAATTTATCCCGCATCCGGCGCTTGTCAAAATTAACCAGCCGCACCCCTTCCTCATGACAGACCTGTTTAATCCCGGTTAACTCATAAACCTCATCAACGTTTTCAATATAATTACCCCAGACGCTAGGGCCGTCACCGACGGTAATTTTACAGTTAATTTCCTTTAACAAGCAAATAACTGCCCGAACTACCTGTGGGTGCGTAGTAATCGCATACTCCGGACCTTTAGGCATTAAAAGATTGGGTTTTACCAAAACCCGGGAATTAGGATTAATGAAATTAGTAATCCCGCCTAAAAGGGTAAGCGCATAACTCAGCGCCTCCTGGAGGGCTTGCGGTTCATAACTATTGCATTTAACTAAGGAAACTTTAGCGTTCATGGCAGTTTAAAAAACCCTTTTGCATTTTGCGTCGTGGCTTGGGCAATCTCTTCAAAACCCACCCCTTTAATCCGGCTGATTTCTTGAGCTAAAAGCTTAATTTGAGCCGGTTCATTACGCTGGCCGCGAAACCCCTCCGGTGATAAATATGGGGCATCTGTCTCTAACATTAACCTCTCCAAGGGGGTCAAGCCGACCATTTCTCTTAAATCTACGGCTTTTTTGTAAGTAATATTACAGGTATAGGAAATAAACAGGCCTAAATCCAGGCAGGCGCCTAAAAAATTCCTATCTCCGGAAAAACAATGCACGACCCCCCGTAAAGGCATAGCGGATTTTAAAATCTGCAGGGTATCCTCTTCGGCCTGGCGGCAATGGATGACCAGCGGCAGATCTAATTCTTTGGCTAAAGTGATCTGCTTAATAAAAGCCTGTTTTTGATTTTCTTTAGCTGATAAGTTACGGTAATAATCCAGGCCGGCCTCACCGATAGCCACTACTTTTTTTGCCCCAGCCAATTCTTTTAATTTTTTCTCTGCCGCAACATCAAAAGTATCCGCATCATGCGGATGCAGGCCGACCGTCGCAAAAATTTGAGGGTAATTGTCGGCTAAAACACAGGCTGCCGCTGAAGACTCTAAAGTGGCGCCGACATTAATACAATAATTAACTTGGGCGTCTTGAGCGCGCCGGATCACCGCATCCCGGTCGCCGTCAAAGTCGGGAAAATCAAGATGACAATGCGTATCAATCAGCATGATTAGCTATTTTTTCTTGGTTTCGATGCGCGGGAATAGCGGTTCGGTTTTATTGACCTTGGCGCTGCCTAATTGCAAGAGTATGGAATCTGCGGTTTTGGGCATAAATGGAGCAA
>CAZEBD010000136.1:0-2821 GCA_964510625.1 uncultured Planctomycetales bacterium | reverse complement strand
TCGATCCCCGGATAATCTCCTACCGATAATCCGGCTAAAGATAATTCTTCATAACCGGTTAAAGCGCAGGACTGCTGTGCCAGCGCGGATATTTTGGCTTTGCTCTTTATCCTTAAAGGATAATACTGGCTGCGGGCCTGGCAGAAACGGCAGCGGTTAGGACAGCCGCGCATAATCTCCAAAGTTATCCGGTCATGGACAAGCGGCACATAAGGCACAATCCAGGCGGCAGGAAAATATGCGGATTCAAAATCCGCGACAATCCGTTTTTTTATTTTATCCGGTAGGCCGGCAAAACGCGGCGCGAATTTTATCAGTTCACCTTCAGGATCATACTCTGCCAGATAAAGTGACGGGGCATAAACCCCGCTCACTTCAGAGAGCCGGATCAAAAGCTCCTCTTTTGTCAGCTTACCCGATTTATAATCCGGTTTAAGCAAAGCGTACAAATTTAAAAGCTGGACTACCGCCTCCTCCGCCTCACCGATAATAAACAAGTCAAAGAATTCATGCAGCGGCTCCGGATTAAGAGTACAGGGCCCTCCGCCGATAACTAAAGGGTGTTCTTGGCTGCGTAAGCCGGCGGATAAAGGCAGCCCGGCCAGATCTAAAATATTTAAAACATTGGTATAATTTAATTCCGATCCCAGGGAAAATCCCATAAAATCAAACTCCGCTAAATCGCGGTTTGACTCCCAGGAAAAATAGCGGCGTTTAGTGCTTCTAAGCAGAGCATCCATATCCAGCTCCGGAGCAAAAAACCTTTCGCAGGAAACCTGCGGCAGGTTATTTAAAACCCCGTAAATGATACGCAGGCCCAGGTTGCTCATCCCTACTTCGTAAAGATCGGGAAAACCTAAAGCAAAACTTACCGGGCAGGACTTAAAATCCTTTTGAGGAAGATTCCACTCATTACCCATATACTGGGCAGGCCGATGGACGCTATTTAACAGATCTTCAATCATGGATTAATTTAGGGACGGTTCTCAAGATATAGCTAAACTGTCCCTTTTCAGGGGACAGTTTAGCTTTGAGTTGAGAACCGTCCCTATTAAAATACATTACGAGTACGGTCGATATTCACCAGGATCCCCAAAGCAATAAAAGTGACCACCATGCTTGAGCCACCATAACTCATCATTGGTAAAGGCAGCCCCACCACCGGAGCCAGCCCCATATTCATCGCCATATTAATAAATACCTGTAAGGTCAATAACAAAGATATCCCGTAAGCCAGGAGCCTGCCGAAATTATCCTGCGTTTTTTGTGCGATCGTAAAACCCTGGCGGATAATTAAATAGTACAGGATAACTAACAGGATCGCACCTAAAAATCCCCACTGTTCGGAAAAAGTCGCAAAAATAAAATCGGTATGTGATTCCGGAAGAAAATATAACTGGCTTTGCGAACCGTGCAGCCAGCCGCGGCCAAAAAATCCGCCACTTCCGATAGCGATCCGCGACTGAATGATCGTATAACCAGCACCCAGAGGGTCGATATTCGGATTTAAAAAGACCAGTAACCTTTGTTTTTGATAATCGTGCAGAAAATTCCATAAAAAAGGCAGCGGCAGGATCAAAGTTGCCAGCAGGATAAAGATATATTTTAGCCGTACGTTAGTCAGATAAAGCAGCGCGACAAAGACCAACATCAACATCAGCCCGCTGCCCAGATCCGGCTGCTCGATAATTAAAAACATCGGAATGGCTACAAAGATAAAAGGCAGAATGATCCCGCGGAAAATCCCGAATTTACCGGATAAAAGCGAAGTATCATCTACAGATTTACGGCTGAAATACCGGGCCAAAAAAATGATAATCGCCAGCTTCGCAAACTCCGAAGGCTGGAAATTAAACCAGGCGATTTTAAGCCAGCGTTGGGCGCCCAGGCGGATGATCCCCAGGGTAAAAACTAAAAACAAAAAGAACACCGCCGCTGCGTAAATAAAATAATTAGCATCCCAAAGCTTGCGGTAATTAAACCCTGAAAAAAAGAAAAAACAGCCTAATCCGATGATCAACCAAAGTATCTGGCGTTTATAAATCTCCTGCCACTGGGCCCCATCTTTCTGGTAAGTACTGCTATAAATAGACACAATCCCCAGGAGCGCGATAATTAGAGCTAAAACCAGAATTTTAAAAAAAGTATTACTGAACATTTTTATATTAACCCCTGCAGGTGCATCTGCTCGATTATTTGTTTGGTCAGGACACAGGCGGCATACCCCGGCCCGCCGTTTTCTAAAAATACACAAATTGCATATCTGGGCTTATCCGCCGGAAAAAACCCGGCAAACCAGGCATGCGTCGGACCCCGGGAAACCTGGGCGGTCCCGGTCTTTCCGGCAACTTTTACCGGTAAAGCCGATAAAACATTTCCGGAACCATGGTCATCGCTGACTACCCGGATCAAACCTTTATTGATTACCTCAAATGTATTTTTCTTAAAAGGCACTGCGGTAAACTTTTTTTTCTTAGCCGAAAGGTCCAACCCCCCCACGGATTTAACAATATAAGGATTGGGCAGATACCCGCGATTAGCAAATGCCGCTAACATATTGGCTGCCTGCAAAGGCGTAACCAAAACATCCCCCTGGCCGATACTTAAATTTGCCGTGTCCCCATCATACCAATGCTGAAATTTATTTATCTTTCTCCATAAAGGAGAAGGAATAAAACCGGCCGTTTCCCCGGACAGTTCAACTCCCGTAATCCTGCCTAAGCCTAATTTCAAAGCATAATCATGGATATTCTGGGCACCGCTGAGTAACCCAGTCTTATAGAAGAACACGTCGCAGGAGTGAGCGATCGCCTGGTAAATA
>CAZEBD010000135.1:0-2949 GCA_964510625.1 uncultured Planctomycetales bacterium | reverse complement strand
CTTAGAATTATTCTTCTTGCCAACCCTGAATAATGCCCTGGCTAAATCATAGGTCAGGCTGCGCAGGTTAATCGCCGGTACGCATGAGCCGCTGAATTCCTCTTTCCCGCGGGCCAGATAATAATCCTGGATGCTTGAGGGATAGATACCTTTTTTATAGGCAATATCGCTGATCTTCTTGGCTAATTTTTTCTTAAGGGCCACATCCTCGGTGATAATCAAATCCATTACCAGCTTGTCGATTTCCAACGGTTTCCTTCCCATTTTGACCATTCTCCTTCTTATGTTTATGTTAAAGTTTTAATTAAATTATAGAAATTCTCGATCTTTAATTCTTTTTTGCTGATCGCTTTCTCAAAATCCACGTCGACGATCTTGCCGCCGGCATAGCCCAAAGCAATATCTTTCTTGCCGGCGATCAAATAATCCACCGCCGCGCGCCCCAGGTTTAAAGCCAGGTCCCGGCTTGCGGCAGTAGGCCGGCCCCCTCTTTGCACATGGCCTAACACTACCGTGCGCGTCTCCAGGCCCGTCACATCCGTAATCTGCCTGGCGATATCATCAGCCCGGCCTGCACCTTCGGCCAAAACAATGATCCAGCTCATTTTGCCGATTAAATTACCGTGGACAATATCATGGCAGACCAGGTTAAGGTCGATTTTTTTCTCCGGGATGATTACGTCTTCGCACCCTCCGGCCAGGGCTACCGTAAGGGCGATAAAACCTGATTCTCTGCCCATGACCTCAACCACAAATATCCGCTCCATACTGGTAGCCGTATCCCGGATCTTATCGATGGCATCCAGCGCAGTATTGATCGCGGTATCCGTACCGATCGTATAATCGATACCGTTAATATCATTATCAATAGAAGCGGCAATCCCCACGCAAGGAAGATTAAATTTTTTGTAAAATTCATGGGCCGCCGCAAAAGAACCATTACCCCCGATCACCACCAGTCCGTCGATATTATTCTTTTTTATGGTTTCGTAGGCCCGCTCCTGCCCTTCCTGCGTACGGAATTCCGCGCAGCGGGCAGTTTTTAAAATCGTACCGCCCTGACCAATAATCCCGGATACCGAACGATGGCTCAACGGTTTTAACTCTTCATTGATCAGGCCCCACCAGCCGCGGAAAACCCCCATTACCTCAAGCTTTTGGCTGATGGCATAGCGGACGACAGACCGGATAGCCGGATTCATCCCCGGGGCATCCCCCCCGGTAGTTAATACTGCAATTTTTTTTATCAAGTACCCATCTCCCAGCTGGCTAAATATTTTTTCTGCTCAGGCGTAAGGACATCGATTTTAATCCCCATGGCTCTAAGTTTAAGCGCAGCGATGTTTTTATCAATATTCTCCGGAACGGTATAGACCTGTTTTTGAAGTTTGCGGTAATTTTTTGCCATATACTCAGCTGATAGAGCCTGGTTGGCAAAAGACATATCCATCACGCTTGCCGGATGGCCCTCAGCCGCAGCCAGGTTAATTAAACGCCCTTCCCCTAAAAGATAGACCTTACGGTTATTCTTTAAGGTATACTCCTGGACAAAATCCCGGGTTGGGCGGCTGGATTTGGCCAGTTTATTTAAACCCGGGATATCGATCTCGACATTAAAATGCCCGGAATTAGAGACGATCGCGCCGTCTTTCATTACGGCAAAATGCTCCTTCCGGATGACATTGATATCTCCGGTTACCGTCACAAAAATATCTCCGATTCTTGCGGCATCTTTAATCGGCATTACCTCAAAACCGTCCATAGTCGCTTCCAGCGCCCTTAAAGGATCGACTTCGACCACGATCACTTTAGCTCCCATTCCTTTGGCGCGCATGGCTACCCCTTTGCCGCACCAGCCATATCCACAAACTACAAAATTACTGCCGGCGATCAGCTTATTGGTAGAACGGATAATCCCGTCCAAAGTAGATTGTCCGGTGCCGTAACGGTTATCAAAAAGATGTTTGGTCAGGGCGTCATTAACCGCGATGATCGGATAACGCAATTTACCTTCCTGCGCCAGGGCCTTCAGGCGGATCACGCCGGTAGTCGTCTCCTCGGTACCGCCGATAATATTAGCATGCTCCTTAGGCTGGCGCTGATGAATAGTGCTGACTAAATCCGCCCCATCATCCATCGTAATATCCGGCCTAACCGCCAAAGCCGACTTCATATGTTCATAATAAGTCTTAGTATCTTCCCCCTTGATCGCAAAAACAGAGATCTTCAGGTCTTTGACTAATGCCGCGGCCACATCATCCTGCGTAGAAAGCGGGTTGGAGGCGCAAAGATAAACTTCAGCGCCTCCGGATTTCAGGACATCCGCCAAAACCCCGGTTTCGGTAGTGACATGTAAACAACAGGCTACCTTCAAACCAGAGAGAGGCTTCTCTTTTAAGAACCTTTGTTTGATCAAATCCAACACCGGCATATTTTTAGCTGCCCATTCGATTCTTAAGGCGCCTTTTTTAGCCAATTTCATATCCTTAACATCAGATTGCATATTTTCTCCTTGACCTTATAGTCTTTTTGCCTGTTTTTTTAAATCCGCTACCTTATCCAGTTTCTCCCAGTGAAATTCCGGTTCCAGCCTGCCAAAATGCCCGTAGCTGGCGGTTTTCCGGTAAAGCGGCTGGCGTAATTTTAATGAATCAATGATCCCCTTAGGAGTCAGCTGAAAATTCTGACGGATCAGTTTGCCTAAAGCTTCCTCGGAAATCACCGATGTGCCTTCGGTTTTCACCATTACCGACAAAGGATCTGCCCGGCCGATAACGTAAGCCAGCTGAATCAGGCATTTTTCCGCCAGGCCCGCGGCAACAATATTTTTAGCGATATAACGGCACATATAAGCAGCTGACCGGTCAACCTTGGTCGGGTCCTTTCCTGAAAAAGCTCCGCCGCCGTGGGCGACTGCTCCGCCGTAAGTATCCACAATGATCTTTCTTC
>CAZEBD010000134.1:0-3062 GCA_964510625.1 uncultured Planctomycetales bacterium | reverse complement strand
TTACCGAACATCTCGCTGGAAGCGGCAAAATAAAATTTGCATTTAGGGCTTGCCTCTTTGACCGCCGAAAGGATGTAATGCGAACCATTAATATTGCTATTAATCGTCGAAAATTCATCCTCAAATGAATAACTGACAAAACTCTGCGCTGCCAGATGATAACATTCATCGGGCTTGATCTTGTTTACAATTTTAAATAAGCTGGCGAAACTTTCCAGGGAGCCGGAATGCACAACTATCTTTCCAAGGATATGCCGAATCCGCCAAAGATGGTGTTCCGGATCCTCAAAAGCCACCCGGCGCAGTATTCCGTGCACCTGGTAACCTTTACCCAATAAAAATTCCGCTAAATATGAACCGTCTTGTCCGGTAATTCCGGTAATCAAAGCTCTTTTCATCGTTTATTCTCCAAATTGTCCTGATTACTTGGCCCCATGCCGGCCTCCATCGGTTTTCATCAACAGATCATTCTCTTGTTTTAACCTGTTATATTCGGTTTCTTTGATTTGCAAAAAATGCCGCAGCAAGCGCAGCTTCTCCCTTAATCCTTTTTCCGTCAAAAAATAATTAATCTTTTTAAGTTTATCGGAGTTACCGGTGAAGTTTTTTGCCTTAACAAAACCCTTTAAAATAAGCTCCCGCAAGAGGTAATTAGTTTTACCTAAAGATATACTTAAGCGGCGCGAAATTACCCTTTGGGTAGTATTCGGGTTAGCTTCTAACTCATTGAAAATAAAGAGGGTTTCTTCTTTTTGCGGGCGTTCAGTCATTGAACAAATATTTTAACAACTGGACGGAAAAAGTCAAGAAATATGAAGATTTTTTGTTTAAAAAGGAACCTTAATCCCGGCCTCAATTGCCAATTCTTTTTGCCGGGATTTCAGCCTGAGAAAAGCCGAAGCATCAAGGGTTTTTAAGAACCTGTGGGTCATGGTCAGTGTGATTCCCAGCGGTTTGCCCAGTTCATCTTTAAGCGCAAAATTAACTTTATCCCGGCCAAAAGTTACCTCTGAGCCAAACTCTAACTGCCGAAGCTTGCCCTGGCCGTAATCCATCTGAAAAAGCAGTCCCAGGCAGCGGCCGATCTTCCATTGGCCATAAAGTATGACTATCGGATTGTCGGAATTGGCCCGGCTGCGGCGGATACCGGCACCCAGGCGGAAACGCAGCTGTCCAGCTTTAGGTAAAAGTGACGGAGACTCAAGCTGGACTTTAAATTCAAAACGGGAAGCCGAACTGCCTTCGAATAAATAAACTAAGCGCTTAGCCGAAGGCACCTTCCAATACCCCTTAAAAGTCAATTTGTCACGGCCGTCTTCTGAGGTATATTCAATCTGCTGATTATTATTTAATTTCCAGCTGCCTTTTAAGGTATAGGTTTTGGGAGTGCCTTCAGGAGCAGCGACGGAAAAACAGAGTTGATTGGCAGAATTAGCCCGCCAGGTACCCTTAAGCCGGATTACGCCTAAATGCTGGCGGCTCTTTAAATAATCAGTCTTGATGGTTTCAATGACCAGAGTTTCAGACTTGGCGGAAATAAATCGCTGGCGGATAAAGCTTTTAGGTTTAAGCGAGCTCTTCAATTTTTATTTTTGATTGACGGATCCAGGTATAAATATCCGCCAGTATCGATGCAGCATTATGTTTAGGATGCCAGGACAGCTCTGCAGCTACTTTGCGGGTATCGCTTAAATAAACCGCGATATCTCCCGGGCGGTTTTTTAAACAGCTTTTGATCTTTATTTTATTACCGGTAATCTGGCGGCAAAGTTCAGTCGCCTCACACAAAGAAAGGCTGATTGCCTCTGCCCCTCCCACATTATATGTCCGCCCGCTGATCCGGGAAAGGCCAGCGGCTTGCCGGTCGATCAGATCAAATAGATCATCGACGTGCAGAAGGTCACGCACCTGCTTACCGCGCCCGCCAAAACCGATATAATTAAGCGGCCGTTTAAAATAATGCGCCAGCATCCAATGAGTAAATACCCCCTGGTCGACTTTGCCAAACTGGCCCGGCCCGGCGATGACCCCGCAGCGGTTAATCACTCCCCTGATCCCGTAGCTGGCAATATACTCTTCTAAGAGAAGCTCCGAAGCAAGTTTAGTCGCCCCATACAGAGTTTTGGGGCCGCAGGTAGTAAATTCCTCACTAATACCTTTAGCGGTTAAACCAAAGATACGCCTGGCCGGCTGCCATTTAAACCGGGTAGTTGTTTCAATAGTCTTAATCTTATTGATCGCCTGATAAGGATAGACGCGGCTGGTAGAAAGAAAAACCACATCTGCTTTCCGCCTCCGGCACAGCTCCAGGCAATTGGCGGTTGCGGTAAGATTATTATCAATAATATAAAGCGGATCCTGGAATCCGGCCAAAACCGAAGGTTCGGCGGAACACTCGATCATTAAATCCGGATTAAAATTAAGCTTTAGATCTTTAGGTTTGCGGGTATCACCGTAGATAAATTTAACCTGGTTAGCTTTAAGCAGCGGCAGGTTTAAACGGCTGCCTCCCCGGGAAAGGTTATCCAGCGCGTAAACTTTTAACCCCGGATATTTCTGCTTAAATCCTATAGCCAGGTGGCTGCCGATAAAACCGGCTCCGCCGCAAACTAAAAGATTCCTGTATTTCATTGCCTTTCCTTATAAGTTTGGTAAATCTGCTGCATTGTCTCCTGGATGCTGAATTTATACTTCCAGCCGGGATAATCCGACTTGAATTTCGCCACATCCGTAATCCACCAGATATGGTCTCCGCAGCGCGGGCTGTCCACATATTCATAATCAAAACTTCTGCCGGTAAGTTTTTCACAGATCCGGATTGCCTCTAATATGGAAACATTAGCAAACCGGCTGCCGCCGATATTATAGACTTCTCCCGGGTGGGGATTCTGAAAAAAATGGTAAAAAGCGCTGGCTAAATCATAGGCATGGATATTGTCCCTGACCTGCTTGCCCTGATAACCGTAAATCGTATATTTACGGCCGCCTACCGCGCATTTAATTAAATAGGATAAAAAACCGTGTAGCTTTGCCCCGGAATGCGCCGGCCCCGTAAGGCATCC
>CAZEBD010000133.1:1457-3099 GCA_964510625.1 uncultured Planctomycetales bacterium | reverse complement strand
TGTTTTAGGCAACTTTATTACCGCATTTAGGGCAGAAGGTAATATCTTTATCGATTTCCCTGCCGCAACCTTTACATTTAGGAGTTTCTGCTGTTTCTTCGGTGGAGTTATCGATTACCGGCTCCCGCAGGATAATCTTTATTTTACCGATGAACACATCCGTGATTTTATCCATATTCGAAAATATCAAAATACCCAGCCGGACCAGAATTAAAAGGCTGATACAAAGAAAAGCAATGTTGTAGTTTTCGATATCATGGCGGCGGAAGAAATGCCGGGCCATACGGTAAAAAATCTGGTAAGCGATGATCGAGGTGCTTAAAATGACCACCCATTTGGCGATAGTCATTGCTTTGGGAAAATTAACCACTTCGTAATGCTTATCTAAATACAGGCCAAACTTCATCAGGAATACTAAAATTACCGCGTTAACCGCCCCGATCATTACATCTAAAACGGTTAAACCGGTATTAAAAAATTCATTCCGGTCAAAAACGGTAATCTTGGAAACTAAAAAACGAAAAAGGAACATTACTCCCAGGATAATGCAGAGCTTGACCACCCGCATCCCCAGGTCATTGATTAAGCTTTCGCTTTTGTTCATGAACTTCCTCCTTCCTGTTTCATGCCTTTTAAGTGCTCAGGCCGATAACCGGCCCGCTTGAATTACGATTATACCTTAAGAAAGCGTGTTTGTGAAGCTGGTTTTTAAGGGTTAAGGCAAGCGCAGCCGCGGCCAGGCCGCTTAAAGTAAGCAGGCTGCCAAAAACCGGGGCGTAGGAAATAATATCTATGGCTTCTTGGCCTGCATCCGGCACGTCCAGCGCTGAAATTTTGCAATACTTATTATATTTTTGGTCTTCGGTGACTAAGAAAAATGCGCTTCCCTCTCCCGGTTTGACCTGGGGCCCGAATTTCTGAAGGCAAATGTATTCTAAGACCTGCCCGCTTTGGTCGCAGGAGCCGACTAAAATATATTCGCAGCGTTTTTCTTTGAGCCAGGATTCCGCCAGGATGAGTGCCTGCGGAAATGAATCGGCAAACTGGGTCATAGTAATGGTTGGGCCGCGCGCTTGCAGGTTTAAGGCGATATAGGAAACTGCGGCGTTGTGCACGGAATGTGAAAATAGAGTTGGAGAAACTCCGGCGTCTCCGTAGGTTAAAATATCGTCGAGGAAATTAAAAGTTGTTACGTGCGGGCCGAAGGCGGTGGCTAAAATAATTCCTAATTTTGCACGTTTTTCCTGCGGGATGCCGCTGTCAGATAGCGCATCATGGGCAGCCAGGACTGCCATTTTGGTAAAGCTGTCGGCGCGCCGGGCATCCTTAAGCACCTGTTTGTCTGATAGCGCTTCGGCTGGGACCCGGTAAGCTTGGCCTTGCGACGCAGCTTTTCCGATGGCTAATGCTGCTTGCAGCTTATCCAGCCCCCTGCCTCCGTTAAAAACTATTCCCATTCCGGCAATATGCATTAATTCGGGGGACACAACACTTAATTATTGCGTTTAGTGTGTGGTCCCGGTTTGTGTTTGCGTAAAACCCGGCCTGTCAGTTTCTCAATATCTGTGATAAATTGAGCTTCTCCTAATGGCCGTCCGCTGTCTGGGTGATTTTTAAAAACGCTGTTCTCCATTTGGGGATC
>CAZEBD010000133.1:0-1418 GCA_964510625.1 uncultured Planctomycetales bacterium | reverse complement strand
ATACATGGCTGCGCGCGCTTGACCATTCATAATCCCAAGCTTCTTCAACGATTCCTGCTCTTACCGGGTTCATTTCTACATAACGGATAGCGGCATATAAATACCGGGGGCTCAATGGATAGGATTTAAACCTGCCTTCCCAAAGGTAACCTCTCCACTGGTGATTAAAGTTTATAAACCGCGTGAATCTGCGATGCGCTTCAGAAAATCCCAAGGCCAAGCTTTCTTTTTGATTCGGCTGGGCGATGATGTGCACGTGGTTATCCATTAAGCAGTATCCCCAAATTTTGATTCCCGCAGGCTTGGCGTATAATTTTAAATAATTCAAATATGTTTGACGGTCTGCGTCATTAAAAAATACTTTTTGCCGCCGGTTGCCCCGCTGTACTATATGGTGAGGAATTCCCGGAACTACTATCCTTGCTATTCTTGCCATTTTTACCTCCTACTATAATAGACGTAAAAACAGCAAAATCTAACAAGGAATTAAGTGTTGTGTCCCCCGAATACAAGGGCGGAATTGTTGCCGCCGAAAGCTAATGAGGTTGAGACGGCATAATTGCCGGTAATTTGCGTGCGTTGGGCTACCGGGGCAATGCCGATCTCCGGGTCCAAATTTTTAAATCCCGGGCTGGCCGGGATCCATCCGTCGCGTAAAGCTAAACAGCAAAATACCGCTTCTAATCCGCCGGCTGCCCCTAAGGTGTGCCCGGTAAAACCTTTGGTAGAAAGAAATTTAAGTTCCTGGCCGAAGACTTTGGCTAAAACTTTGCCTTCAACTAAATCGTTGTCTTTGGTGGCGGTGCCGTGGGCATTCACAAAAGCTACTGCCTTTGGAGCGATGCGCGCTTCTTTTAAGGCTTGGGCCAGCGCAGCCTCTAAACCGCTGCCATCCGGCCGGGGCGCGGTTAAATGGTAGGCATCGGCGGATAGGCCGTAACCTTTAAGGAATAAATTTGGTTTGATCCCTCTTTTGGAGGCGCTTGCGGATTTTTCAAGAATAATTATACCGGCTCCCTCTCCCAGATTCAACCCTGAGCGGCCGGCATCAAAAGGGGCGCATAAATTTTTACTCACTACGCTTAATGCGCCGAAACCGTCATAAGGAACGCGGTTTAATTCATCTGCCCCTCCGGCAATGACGATGTCGCAGTAATCATTGCGCAGCCAGGATAAGCCGACGCCGATGGCATCGGTGCCTGAAGAGCAGGCGTTGACAATCGTTGTACAAATTTGCGTGCGGATGTTAAAGGATTGCGCCAGCGCCTGGGCCAGGTTACTTTTTAAGTAACGCTCAACGGAATGCAGCGGAGCCTGCCCCTCTTTGCGGAATTGCGCGTAGAAATCCGTGTCGTTTAACTGGCTGGCCACGGTTGTGCCTAAGCAAATACCGATGCGCAGATTGTCAAAGCTGTCTA
>CAZEBD010000132.1:0-3115 GCA_964510625.1 uncultured Planctomycetales bacterium | reverse complement strand
CGGTATTCAGGATGCGGTGATCGCTGACACTCCGGATGCCCTCTTAGTCTGCCACCGGGATAAGACCCAGGAGGTAAAAAATTTAGTCGCGCTGATGAAATCGTTAAAACGTAAAGAGCACCTGGTGCATCTGACTGAAAGAAGGCCCTGGGGTTCATTTACCGTGCTGCAGGAGGGGGTGGGCTTTAAGATTAAGCTGATTGAGATCACTCCGCATAAACGTTTAAGCCTGCAGCGCCATCAGAGCCGGGCAGAGCACTGGGTGGTGGTTTCCGGCAGTGCTAAAGTGGAGAGCGGCGCTAAAACTTTCCGGGTATCTTCCAACCAGAGTATTTATATATCCCAAGGCAAGAAACACCGCCTGGAGAATCCGGGGGACCTGCCTCTAAGGATCGTCGAAGTCCAGACCGGTAATTATTTAGGTGAAGATGATATTGAAAGGTTTCAGGACGACTTTAAGCGATGAAGAGGATTTTAATTATCAACCCGTTCGGCATCGGTGATGTGTTGTTTACCACCCCGGTAATCAGGACCTTAAAGCAGGCCTACCCGGATGCCTTTATCGGCTACTGGTCAAACCAGCGGGTGGAAGCGATTTTAAAAAATGAGCCACTGATTGATAAAGTATTTGCCCTTTCCCGGGGAGACCTGAAAAAGATCTGCCGGGAGTCATTTTTCAAGGGGATAGTTTATGCGGTTAAGCTGATCCGGGAAATAAAAAAAGCGCGTTTTGATATTTGCCTTGATTTTTCTCTGGATCATCGTTATAGTCTATGGGCGAAAATCATCGGGATCAAAGAAAGGATCGGGTTTAATTATAAAGGCCGGGGCAGGTTTCTGACGGCCAAACTGGATATCGATGGGTATCAGGATAAACATGCGGCGGAGTATTATTCCAGCCTGCTTAATTTTTTGCAGATTCCGGCCGGCACCCCGGAGTTATTTTTGACGGTTAAGCCTGTGGATGAAATAAAGGCCAAGAATATTCTTGCTGCCGCCGGGGTCCGAACAGATGATTGTGTTGTCGGTATTTTTCCCGGAGCCGGAGGCAGCTGGGGCAAAGATGCGCAGATCAAGCATTGGCCGGCGGATAAATTTGCCCAGGTTGCCGATAGATTGATTGATAGATTCGGGGCTAAAGTCTTGATTTTAGGCGATGCATCTGAGCAGATGATTGCCCAGACGATTGCCCGGATCATGGTGAATCAGCCGATAGACCTGGCCGGAAAGATTGGTTTAGAAATTTTAGCGGCGATAATCAAAAACTGTAATTTACTGATTACTAATGACGGCGGCCCGATGCATATGGGGGTGGCTCTGGGGATAAAATCAGTTTCGGTATTCGGCCCGGTCAGCGAAGTTGTTTACGGGCCGTATCCGATCTCAAGAGAACATCTGGTCTTAAAGTATGATTTAGAATGCCGGCCATGTTACAAAAACTTCCGCCTTGCGCATTGCCAACGGGATAAAGAGTGTTTAAAACAGGTAACCGTTGATGCGGTATTTGATGCTGCGGTTAAATTATTAACTTAAAAAAGGAAAATAATGAAAATATCCGCTTTAGATTTAAAGAGGCAGATTGCTCCGATCCGGGGAGAGCTTGACGCAGCGATTAAGGAAGTAATTGATCAAACCGGCTTTATCCTGGGTGAAAGAGTAGATAAATTTGAGCAGAATGTAGCGGCATATACCCAAGCCAAGTATGCCGTGGGGGTATCTAACGGAACCGATGCTATCAGCCTGGCTTTGTTAGCGTTAGGGATAAAAGCCGGAGACGGGGTAATCTGCCCGGCATTTACTTATTATGCCTCTGCCGGAGCAATCGCTAATATCGGTGCGCGCCCGGTTTTTGCGGATATCGATGCGGATACCTATAATATTTCATTAGCCAGCATTGAGAAGCTCTTGGCCAAAAAAGCTAAATTTAAGATTAAAGCGGTGATCCCGGTGCACCTTTATGGGATGTGCGCGGATATGGACGGTATCTTGAAGTTAGCGGCTAAACACAAGATTAAAGTAGTGGAAGATACGGCCCAGGCTTTCGGCGCCCGATATAAAGGCAGGAAAGCCGGAACAATGGGGGATTGCGGAACCGTCAGTTTTTATCCCGGAAAAAATTTAGGGGCTTTTGGTGACGCCGGGTTAGTCCTGGCCAATGATGGGGTGGTGGCTGAGAAACTGCGGATTTTACGTAATCAAGGCAATAAGGATAAGTATTATCATTTACTGCTGGGGCGTAATAACCGGATGGATGCTCTTCAGGCGGCGGTGCTGGATGTTAAATTGAAATATTTAGACTCCTGGAATGATTCCAGGGTTAGAGTTGCTCAGTATTATCATGAAAATTTAGCGGGCTTGGACCTTAAGCTGCCGTATGTCCCTGATTATTCCACGCACATTTATCATCAGTATGTATTAAGGGTGCCGGCTTCCGGACCGTTAATGGAATACCTGCAGTCTAAAGGCATAGATGCGCGGGTGTTTTATCCGCTGCCTTTACATTTGCAGGAATGTTTTAAATATCTTAAATATAAAGCCGGTGATTTCCCGCAGGCTGAATTAGCGTCTAAGCAGACATTGGCGATACCGATTGATCCGGAGTTAACTCAAAAAGAAAAAGAGTATATTGTTCAATCTATAAAGGAGTTTCTGCATGGCTAAAATATCGGTGGTTGTTCTGACTAAAAATGAAGAATCCTGTATCGCTGCCTGCCTTGAGTCGGTAAAATGGGCGGATGAGGTGATTGTGGTGGATGATGAAAGCAGCGATCGGACGGTGGAGATCGCTAAAAGTTATAACGTCAAGGTCCTTTTCCGCAAGATGGATAATGAAGGCCGTCACCGGAACTGGGGCTATGCCCAGGCTAAAAATGCCTGGGTTTTAAGCTTAGATGCGGATGAGACGGTTACTGCAGAATTAAAACTTGAGATCCAGCAGGCAACCGATTCGGATGCTTTTAGCGCCTACGATATCCCTTTACGTAATTTTATCAGCAACTACTGGGTCAGGTATGGCGGATGGTATCCGGCCTCTAAAGTGCGGCTTTTTCAGAAAGATAAATTCAGGTATGAGGAAGCCCCGGTGCATCCGCGGGTTTTTATCGACGGAGCTTGC
>CAZEBD010000131.1:0-3139 GCA_964510625.1 uncultured Planctomycetales bacterium | reverse complement strand
GGCGTGTCAGAACACAATACGGATGTACATCCTGGTCGATGGCGAAATCCTGCCACGCCGTGGCCAGGACAAGAAGCCGTGATGACTAATTATGGACGGCCCAAAGACTGAGTTCTTTTTGCTCCACGGCTTACCATTAGGGTTTACGCCTAAGGGCTATATTTCGGTGGCCAAAGATTTGATCAAGGAAGACGAATTGATGAATATTGTTTTAGATGCCGGCGCCGAAGATATGAAACATGAAGATGAAGTTTATGAGATCTATACGGCGATTGCGGATTTAGAAAAAGTAAAACAAGCATTGGTGGATAAAGGGATTAAATGGGTGGATGCGGAAATGACCATGATCCCTTCTTCAACGGTTAAGGTCACCGGCCATGAAGCCAAGCAGGTCTTGGCTTTGATTGAAACTTTGGAAGACCATGATGATGTGCAGCAGGTTTATGCTAATTTTGATATTCCCGATGAGATTTTAAATGAGGTCGCTTCTGAAGAATGATCATCGTAGGGATTGACCCGGCGCTGGCGATTAGCGGATACGGGGTGATTCAGGTAAACCGGTCAGCGATCTCTTTGATTGAGGCCGGGATCATTAAGACGGCAGTTAAGGATGGCACAGCCGGGCGGTTGAATAAAATCTACCGCGGCGTGCTTAAGTTAATCGGCGACACTAAGGCCGATTGTTTGGTGCTGGAAAATATTTACTCGCATTATAAACATCCGGCAACTGCCTGCATTTTGGGGCAGGCCAGAGGAGTGATTTGCCTGGCGGCATTTACCGCCGGTGTTGCTCTGTTTGAATACTCGGCTACCCGGATAAAAAAAGCGATTGTTGGTAAAGGGCTGGCTTCTAAAGGCCAGGTGCAGAGAATGGTTATGCATACCCTGGGGTTAAAGACTTTACCGGATTATCTGGATGTGACCGATGCCTTGGCGCTGGCCATCGCCCACAGTTATATTGTGAAAGCAAAAATATGATCACCCGGATCTGCGGACGCGTCACGGAAAAAGGCCAGAATTACTTAGTTCTTGATTTAGAGGGGCTAAGCTATCAGGTTTTTATTCCTGCCTGCGTTATGCAGGGGTTAGACAGCGTATTAAGCCCTGAAGGGAAAATTTCTCTTCTGACCTATCATTACCATCAGGTCGATCAGGCTAAAAGCATTCCGATTCTTATCGGATTTTCAAACCAGGTTGAAAAAGATTTTTTCGAGATATTTATTACGGTTTCCGGGATCGGGCCCCGGGCAGCACTTAAAGCGCTGAACCGCCCGATCTCTCTGATCGCTAAAGCTATTGATGAAGGAGACCTATCCTCGCTTAAAAGCCTGCCGGGGATCGGCGAGCAAAGGGCGAAAGAAATTGTGGCTAAACTCCAGAATAAAGTCGGTAAATTCGGCCTGATCCAGGACCGGGCGGCCGTCAAGGAGAATGCTGCCAAGAATATCACCGAAGAAGCCCTGGATGTCCTGCTGCAATTGGAGTACAAAAGGAGCGAGGCTTTACATATGATCAAAAAGGTCCTGGAAAGAAACGCGCAGGTCAATACGGCAGAGGAATTATTAAATTTAGTTTATAAACAGAAAAGGGCCGGGTAAATCCAACATGGAAGAAAACAATCTGAAATCAGCGGTGGAGGCTTTGATCTTTGCGTCTGAGAAACCGATTACGGCCGAGCAGATCAGGAAAGTTTTAGGCGACCTGGATTCCCCGACGGTGAATAAGATTATCGGGGAGCTCAAAGCTGAATATGAGGCGCAGAACCGGGGTATCCGGGTAGTTGAGATTGCCGGCGGCTTCCAGATGATTACTAACAGTAACTTTTCGCCGTTTTTAAAAAAACTTTTTAAGCACCGTTTCAGCGAAAAACTCTCAAAGCCTGCTTTAGAGTCTTTAGCGATCATTGCTTATAAACAGCCGCTGACTAAAGCCGAGATTGAGTCTTTAAGAAACGTGAATGTCGATGGGGTGATCAAGAGTCTGGTTGATAAAAACCTGATCCGTATCTGCGGCAGGAAAAAAGTCCCCGGCCGGCCGTTTGTTTTCGGCACCACCCGGGAATTTTTAGAGCATTTCGGGTTAAAATCCCTGGCTGATCTGCCGAAGATGGAGGATTTTACCGCAATGGCAGAGCTAAAGGAAGATCAAAGTGCGATTGAACCGGTTGCAACAACAGATTTGGAGGCCAAGAATGAGTCTGGGCAAATTGCGTAAGAAGATCGACCAGTTAGATAAACAATTAATTCATTTATTAAATTTACGCGCTGCGGCAACCAAGGATATCGGTAAAATTAAGATCAGTTCCGGCAAAAATATCTACGTTCCGGAAAGGGAGAGCCAGGTTTTAAGCCGGATCTCCGGCCTGAATAAAGGGCCGCTTAAAAAATGGGCCCTGGAAGCAATTTACCGGGAAGTAATCAGTGCCAGCCGGGCACTAGAGAAGCCGCTGAAGATCGCTTATCTTGGGCCGCAGGCCAGTTTTACAAATCTGGCGGCGATCAAAAAGTTCGGTTCACAGGTTAGCTATATTGCTTGTAATAGTATTACTGATGTGTTTTTGGAGGTCGAGAAAGGCAGCGCGGATTACGGGGTTGTCCCGATCGAGAATTCCATTGAAGGGGCAGTCAGCCACACGCTGGATGTTTTTGTGGATTCTGATTTAAAGATTTGCGCGCAGGTAATTTTGGAGGTTGCTCATAACCTTTTAGCCAATTGCCCCAGGAATAAGATCAAGGTTATTTATTCTATCCCTCAGGTTTTTGGCCAGTGCCGGGTCTGGCTGCATAAAAATCTGCCTAACGCGCAGTTAGTGGATGTTTCCAGCACTACCCGGGGAGCGGAATTAGCCAAAAGAGAAAAAAATGCTGCGGCGATCGCCTCACTTTTAGCTTCTAAGGTTTACGGGTTGAAAGTTTTAGCCAGCGGCATCCAGGATACGGCGCATAATGTCACTCGTTTTCTGGTGGTCGGTAAAAATGTGGTTGCCCGTTCCGGTAAGGATAAAACCAGCCTTTATTTTTCCGTAAAAGACCGGGTCGGGGCGTTATACGATATGCTGCTGCCTTTTCGTAAATATGGGGTCAATCTTACTAAGATCGAATCCCGGCCTTTTAAGAAAAAGGCCTGGGAGTATTATTTC
>CAZEBD010000130.1:0-3155 GCA_964510625.1 uncultured Planctomycetales bacterium | reverse complement strand
CAGGCGTTAGTGATAATAAACACGTCGCTGCCGATATTCAGTTTGTTTAAGGCCGGGCCAAGCTGGCCAAGGATATTATCTCCGATGATTATCCGGTAAGCGCGCCTGCCTAAGTTTACCGTTACTTTATGCATATTAGTAACCTGCCCCCATCATCATTTTAATCACCAGGCCAACCAGCGGCCAAAGCAGCCGTTCAAAGATACCCAGCCAGATAAATGCAAAAAGGATAATAAAACCGTAGCGCTCTAAGCCGGCATATTGGCTGGATAGCTCCTGAGGCAACAAGCCCATTAAAATTTTCGAACCGTCAAGCGGCGGAATAGGAATCAGGTTAAATACCGCCAGGACCACATTGATCGTCAAAAGCTGGAATAATATCGCCGCAGTAATGCCCCCTGCCGGAATAAATCTCAAAATTACGGCAATAATAAAACCCAGAATGAAATTAGCCAGGGGCCCGGCCAGGCCGATCCAGATCATATCCCGTTTGGGATTTTTTAAACTCCAGTAATTTACCGGCACCGGCTTTGCTGCCCCGAAAACAAAATGCCCGGAGCTGGTTACAAAAAGCATAAATGGCAAAAGCAGTGTCCAGAATAAATCGATATGCGCCAGCGGATTAAGGGTAAGCCGGCCGCTTAATTTAGCGGTTGTATCTCCCAGCTTAAAAGCGACCAAGCCGTGAGCAAATTCATGTACGGTCATCGCAATCAGCAAAAGCGAAAAAGAGAAAACAAAAGCAGCAATTAAGTTGGGAAAATTCAATTTAATGCCTCGATGATATCGATCTGGATGACCGGGTATTTGGCTTCCGGCGGAGTGATCAATTTACCCGTAACTTTGACTTTACGGTAATTTAAACTATCTAAACCCTTGCGCTGGCCTTTGAGAAAATATGTTTTATTATCGGTAGTAATTAATTTATGGGTAGCCTTGCGCCAAAGGACAATTCCGTAAGGAGCGACCTGGCCTTCGACCACTAACTGGCCTTCCGGATTGACCGAGGCGGCCGGGCTTAGGCCGGTCTCCGGCTTTAGCGCGATGATCTCTTTATTGACAAACTTTTTATTGATCCAGCCATAACTCTGATAGACCGGATGGATCCTGTACCAGGCGCCATCTTCAGCAATAACATTAACCACCGTGCCCTTCTCTACTTTACCCACAATCCAGGCCGATTCAGTCGGCCCTAAGCGGATATTGACTTTATCTTTAATTACTTTGGCGCTGGGGCATTTGTTTGAGGAAGAAGCAAAGTCAGTGCTGACCGTATTGCATTCCAAAAGGTCCTTGCGGATATAGGAAGGAGCCTGTTTAGGCAGGCGGATCTTATACCAATCATAGGCCTCCCGGACCACCTCCACTAATTCACCCTTAGCCAGGCTGCAAATTACTTCCGCGCCGACCGTAGAATCAACCCGGACGTTTATGCCGCTATTATTGATCTGCCCGGTAAAAGCGGAAAAATCTTCCGCAAATACCGCCGCGGCCGAACCGCAGTACAGAATTAAAAAAATCAGTATACTCTTGAAGCACAATTGCATCAGGCCCTATCTTTCTGTTTTTATGCTTTGGAAGCAGCTTTAGCAGCCCCTTTTGCAGGAGCGGCCTTGGCATCTTTGGCTCCGGCGGCCGGAGCAGCGGCACCTTCTTCAGTAGCTGATGCTGCTTTTTCCACTTTTTCTTTCTTAATCTTAATCCTCAGGGTCTTCATCTTAGGTAAGCCATAGACTGAGTCTCCTTCTTTCCAGGCTCCCTTTTCCTGCATCGACCGGATCCGCTCAATGCGTTTTAAGACCGAGCGGGTCTTTTTGTCCTTTTCCGAAATAGTTAATGACGGATGTATTGACATTTTTATAACCTCCTTATACGGCAACCCGCGTAGGTTCTCTGCAGTTGGATCAGCAAAGGTTGCGCGCTCTCTTGATTAGAAAATTTGCCTACGCACAAAACAATATAATTACCTTTAGCAAAAATCATCGGGGTAAGGCCGTCTTTAAGCAACAACTTGGCTTGAGCTAAAGCCGCCGGCTTATCCTTAAAAGTGGCTACCTGTATTGTGTAGCCGGACTCCTGTTTAAGGCCAGTTTTAGCCGAATTAAAGTGTTTGCCTTTTTCTACCCCTAAAGAAAATGAAACAATCCCGGTTAAAGCCAGGCCCATAATCAGCAGCATAGCTTTTTCATATCCCCGGATACGTAAAAAAAACGGGTTGCGCCGCTGTGCCGGTTTATATTGGCCGCCAGGCTCTGGCGGCGCAAAGAGTTCAGATTGAGTATAGTCCTGTTTTTCTGCCATTGGCCTATCAGGCTAAAAATTTACCCCTTCTGCTCCAGGTAAATTTTTTTATTAAATTTTTTGATCACCCTTAAAAATGCCTCAACCACCTTAGGGTCGAATTGCGATCCGCTCTTTCTTTTTACTTCTTTAATCGCCGAATCAATATCCATGCGTTTGCGGTACGGGCGGCCGTAAACCATCGCTTCAAAAGCATCGGCTACCGACATGATCCGGGCACCCAGGGGGATCTGTCCGCCTTTTAACTGCGAAGGATAGCCCGTCCCGTTATATTTTTCATGATGGTACATAATGATCGGGATCGCCGGTTTCAGAATCTGCAGCGGGCGCAGGATCTGGGCGCCTTTGACCGGATGTTTTTTAATAATATCGTATTCTTTATCCGTCAGCTTAGTGGTCTTGGTCAGGATCTCCTCCGGAATATCCGCTTTTCCGGCATCATGCAGGAGACTGGCGTATTTTAAGCTTTCCAGCTGCTTTTCATTCAGATGAATCTCGGCTCCCAGCGCGCAGACTAACCGGCTAAAATGCGGTGAATGCGTGTAATCGCGGGAAACATGGGTATTTAAGAAAGTGACCAGGGATTTAATACTGCCAAAAACAATCCTCTGCTGCTCCTCGTAGAGCTGCATATTTTTGATCCCGGTTACCGCCTGCTCGGCCATAGTCATGAGCATCTCCTGATCGAACAGGTCAAATGGCCGTAATCCTTTATTGCGCCTGACCACCGTAAATCCCATGATGTCCTCTGAGATGAGCGGGATCGCTAAAAGATTATCCTTCATCACGGCAGATGAGGTTTTAATGATTTTTGCCTCGATCGCGCCGGTTACCTTGGTCTTTTTATAGAGCAC
>CAZEBD010000129.1:0-3155 GCA_964510625.1 uncultured Planctomycetales bacterium | reverse complement strand
TATCAATCTCAGGCAATTGTTAAGGCCTGTAAGCTGGCGGGAGTGGAGACTACTTATTGCGAAATCGATTCGACTTACGGGCATGATGCATTTCTCCTGGAGGTCGAAGAGGAGTCACATCTGATCAGGCATTTTCTTAAAAAAGTATTCTATGCTTATGAGGTGACCGGTGAATATGGCGCGTAAAGTTGTTCAACTTGACCATCGGGTGATTTCGGATTTAATTAAACCGCAAACAAGCGTTTTAGACCTTGGTTGCGGCAACGGGGACCTTTTGTATCTTTTGATTAAAGAGAAACAGGCCCGCGCCCAAGGGATCGAAATCGATGACCAGGCGATCTATAAGTGTGTGGCCAAAGGCCTGAATGTTTTCCACGGAGATGTAGATAGCGGTCTGGCGGAGTTTGGGGACAAATCTTTTGACTATGTAATACTTAATCAGAGTATGCAGCAGATTCTGCATGTCGATAAAGTGCTGACCGATGCGCTGCGGGTGGGCAAGAAAGTAATCGTGGGTTTTCCTAACTTTGCCAATTACAAGCTAAGGCTGCAGCTATTTTTAAAAGGGCAGGCTCCGGTTACCGGGGCGCTTCCTTACCAGTGGTATGAGACGCCTAACCTGCACTTCTTAAGTATCTTAGATTTTAAGAAGTACTGCCGGGCGAAGGATATTCATATCGAGCGCCAGATCTGTATCGGAATAAACCACCGGATCTGGTTTTTACGTAATTTATTTTCCCAGGTCGGGATTTTTTTAATCTCAAAATAATTAAAAGGAGGGCCTTAGATGCCGTATATCAATCTTAAGCTGGTCGGAAAGCTTAATCAGGCGCAAAAACAAAAAATCGCCCAGGAATTTTCCGATACACTGTTTAAAATCGCCGGTAAGCCCAAGGATAGTTTATACCTGGTGATTGATGAGGTAGACGGGGAAAATTGGGCTAAGGGGGATAAATTTTTCGGCTAAATTAATAAAAATATGAAAAGACCTTCGCTGGTTCAGATTAATCCGGATGAAAAAGTAAAAATATTTGAGATTTTGGGCGGCTCTAACCTTGAAAGTAAGCTTTTAAGTATGGGCGTGTATAAAGGCAAACCGGTCACTAAGCTTAGCCATCTCGGGTTAAGAGGCCCGGTGGTGATTAGAAGCGGCCGGACGATTCTGGCTTTAGGGCATGGGGTAGCGGAAAAAATCATCGTAGAAAAAGAATGATCAAAAAGATTTATTTAATCGGTAACCCTAACGTCGGTAAAAGCGTAGTATTTTCCCGCCTGACCGGGGTCCAGGTAATTTCGTCTAATTATCCCGGCACTACCGTGGAGATCGCCAAAGGGTATTTGGAGCTTGAGGGAAGGAAGGTTGAAGTTGTAGACCTGCCCGGCACATATTCCCTTGACCCTACCTCCGGGGCTGAAGAAGTAGCCGTTTCCCTGCTCAGGGAGCTTCCTAAAGAAGAAATCGTGGTAATCAATATTATCGATTCGACTAATCTGGAAAGAAATCTCCTGCTCACCGTGCATTTGATCGAAGAAGGATATCCGGTAGTGATCTGTATGAATATGTGCGATGATACTGTTCACCGCGGGGTGCATATAGATTTTGTCAAATTGGAAGCGTTGCTGCATGTCCCGGTAATTGCGGCCTGCGCTTTGACCGGGATGGGGATTAAACTGCTGACGCAGCGGATAAAAGAAGCAGTTTCTGCACCTAAAGATAAACTTACGCATCAGGAGCGTTGGCTTGCGATCGGTAAAATTATTGAGCAGGTCCAGCGTTTAGAGCACCGCCATCATACTTTCAGGGAAGCGCTGGAGGATGCTTCGGTGCGCCCGGTAACCGGGTTGCTTATGGCCGGGGTGATCATCTATGGGGCTTTTAAGATCGTGCGTTTTATCGGTGAAGGGATAATCACCCATATTACCGATCCGTTTTTTATAAATATTTACCAGCCGTTCCTGGAAAAATTTTCTGTGTATTGCCAGCAAAAAGGCTTTTGGTTCCATTTGCTGATCGGAGACCTGATTAACGGTAAGATAGATTTTAAGCAATCCATGGGGGTTTTAACCACCGCTCCCTATATTGAGCTGGGAATGGTCCTGCCGTATGTCATCTCATTCTATTTTATCTTAAGCCTGTTGGAGGATATCGGATATCTGCCGCGCTTGGCGGTATTATTGGATAGTTTTTTGCACCGGCTGGGTCTGCACGGCTATGCGGTTATCCCGGTGCTTCTGGGGTTTGGCTGTAATGTCCCGGGTATTTTAGCTACGCGCGTTTTAGAATCAAAAAGAGAAAGGTTTATCGCCGCAACGATTATTTCTATCGGCGTACCCTGTGTGCCGCTGCAGGCGATGATTTTTGGTTTATTAGGTAAATTCGGCGGGTTTTATGTTACTGGGGTCTATTTAGTGTTATTTGCATTAGTAATTATATTGGGAGTTATTCTCAACCGCACCCTCCACGGTTATAGCCCGGAGTTTCTACTGGAGATCCCGCCCTACCGTTTTCCGCCGCTCTTGATGCTTTGGAAAAAACTTTTTTTCCGCATAAAAGGATTTTTGGTCGAAGCGATGCCGGTAGTTTTACTGGGTGTTTGCTTTATTAACATTCTGTTTTATTACAAATTATTCGATTATGTTACGGCGATTTTTGCCCCGGTAATCCACGGTTTATTCGGGCTGCCCAAAGAAGCTGTGGTTGCATTGGCAGTGGGTTTTTTAAGAAAAGATGTGGCGGTGGGGATGCTCATGCCTTTGGGCCTGAACGCTAGCCAATTGTTTATCGGAGCGACATTACTTGCGATATCTTTTCCTTGTGTAGCTAGTTTTGTTGTTTTAGCCAAGGAACTGGGGGTTAAGGGGTTGATTAAGTCTACCTTGGTAATGCTGGGAGTCAGCGTAATCGTCGGTACTCTGCTGCGTTTTGCGATTTTACGCTGATAGTTATAAAAGGGGACGTTTCCCTCCCCGGGGGAAACGTCCCCTTTTGTTTAATGCTTGACAATTTACGGTAAAAATAGTTTAATATAATAAATTTAATGGGGAGGTCGCTAAAGCGGCCTGAGAGTCCCGCTGCGTTCCTGGAACGCGGAGCGGGTTACCCTGATGAACCTGATCCGAAAGGATCCGCCGGAGTACATCGGCGGACTGGATAA
>CAZEBD010000128.1:0-3176 GCA_964510625.1 uncultured Planctomycetales bacterium | reverse complement strand
GATGGGCCATTTCATGCGGCAGAAGCGATTCGACAAAACCCTTACTCCAGGCATAGCTGACGATATGTTTATTGGTATAATCGGCCATCCCTTCGCTCCAATCGGGCTGGCCGGTAGCTTTTAAAAATGAGTTTTTATCGGGAAAGATATAGATCTTGACCCGCTTATCCCAGGTCCAGAACTCCGAATAACGCGCATACCCCAGATCATAAGCGATCCGGCGGTAATCTTTTTCCGCTGAATCCAATACATCCTGGGCGAATTTTTCATCCTGGGTAAAATAGACGACAAAATGCTCGCTTTTACGTTCCTGCCAATTTCCGGCGTAATCGGCGCCCAAGCAGGCGAGTGTTAAAATAATTATCAGAAATAATTTTATTTTTTTATACGGCATAGAAACTTATTTGGCCATCATATTTATTTCAAATATCGGCAGCAACATCGCCACAACAATAAAACCGACGACTATCCCCATGACTAAAATCATTAATGGTTCAAGCAGGCTACTCATAATCCTGATCATTTCATCGGTATCCCGCTCATAAGAATCCGCTACCTCCCCCAGGGAAGCGGCCAGATTACCCGATTCTTCTCCGACGCTGATCAGGTTGACCATAAATAAAGGCATCAGCTTGGAATCCTTCATACTTTTACTAAAGGATCCCCCCTGTTCCAGATCCCGGTAGCTGCGGATCAATTTTTCCTTAATGATCTGGCTGTTTAATACCTCTACCGAAATCTGTAAAGCCCTTAAGATCGGCAGGCCGCTTTTAAGCAAAAGTTCCAATGTCCGGCTGAAGCGCGCTAGATCGGCTTTTAATGTAAACTTACCGAAGATCGGGATATGCAGTTTAAGCACGCTCCAGGAGAGCCGGCCGATTTTAGTTTTGAGCTGCTGCCGGATGGCTAAGATGATTGCGGCCAGGCCTAAAATAATCCAATACCACCATTGGCGTAAGCCCTGGCTGATCGCCAATAAAATTACCGTCGGCAGCGGTAAATTCTGGCCCATATTTGAAAAAATACCCATTAACCTGGGCATGACAAAGGTGAGCATAAAAACGATCGTCCCGACCCCCACCAAAGCCATCAGCAGCGGATACGCCATCGCCATGCGCAGCCGAGACAATAATTCTTCCTGCTTGGCCCGATACTCGGCAATTCTAAGAAGCGAAGCAGCTAAAGCCCCGCTATTCTCACCCGTACGCACCATCGCCACATATAAAAGGGAAAAATATTTAGGATAAGCCTCCAGTGCCCCGGAAAATGTCCCGCCGTTCTTAATTATATTAAAGATATCCTGTAAAACCGCTTTAAAATTCGCATTCTCCAGCTGCTCGCGGATAATATTAATTGCGGTCAATATCGGCACCCCGGATTTTAAGAGGCTGGCAAGCTGGCGGCTGAATATCGTGATCTGGCTGCCCTTGATCCGGCCATGTACTTTAGCCGCGGGGGCTGCCGCCGGCGATGCCGGCTGGCGCAGAGCACCTTTTGCTTCCTCTAAGTGCATCGGAAGATAACCCAGCGCACTGATTTTTTCAATCGCCTCTTTCTCTGTACCGGCTTCAATCTTACCGCTGACTATTTCCTGTAATCCTTTTTTCGCCCGGTAATTATAAATCGTCATCGTTTTAGCTCCTGCTTTCTAAGCTTCTTCTCCGGCAAATTTATCCAGTTTTATCCGGTCGGCTCCGGTCAGATCCAGAAAACAAACCGCCACATCGTACTCATTTTTACCCGCTAACTCCTCGACTCTGACTACCCTGGCTAAACATTCAATCGGCGCCTGGATATCGGGTAATTGTACCTTAACCTCTAAGATCGAACCGACCGCTAATTTATCGTGGGCAACAAATAATAATCCCCCCGCGGAAATATTTTTAGTCGCGCTTTGTTCTTCCGAAACATCCTTGCGCTTAATCAATTCATTCTCCAGCTCAAACACCTTATAACGCACATCCACCCCTCTGTCTAAGCGGCGATAAACCCGCTTATTCTGGCTGGTATCCCCGGCGGCTTCCTGCGGCCCGGGATGATCAGTATCCGCAGCCGCGGCGGCTTCTTTATTTAAAACCGGTTCCTCCTGCGCCGAAGTAACCCGGATCACCTCTTCAAAAGTAGTCACCCCGGCAATCGTCTTCTTCCAGCCATCCTGGCGCAGTGTGCGCATCCCCCGGGATAAAGCTAATTTTTTAATCTGATCACTGGATGCCTTTTTTAAGATCATCTCTTTAGTCAGGGTATCCACAATAAGGATCTCATAAATCGCCGTCCGGCCGAAAAACCCGGTAGAATTACAGTGGGCGCAGCCTTTACCCCGGAAAAGCTTGACCTCCTCTAATTTTATCCCCAGCTCCTTAGCAATTAATTCCCTCAACTCTAAAGGTGCCTGTTTATCCTCCTGACGGCATTCCGGGCAGATCATCCGGATCAGGCGCTGGGCGATAAAAGCCTCGACACTGGAAGCAATCAGATACGGCTCCACCCCGATATCCTGGAGCCGGGCGATACCGCTGGCCGCATCATTAGTGTGCAGGGAAGAAAATACTAAGTGGCCGGTTAAGGCCACACGAATGGCGGTTTCAGCGGTTTCAAAATCCCTGACCTCCCCGACCATAATTACATCCGGGTCATGCCTTAGAATGCTGCGTAATCCCCGGGCAAAATCCAGCCCGATCTCCGGCATTACCTGGATCTGGGTGATCCCGCTCATCTCATATTCAATCGGATCTTCAATGGTAATAATTTTACGGTCTTTGGTATTGATCCGGTTTAAACAGGAATAAAGCGTGGTGGTCTTTCCGCTGCCGGTCGGGCCGGTAACAAAGATTATCCCGTGCGGTTTCTGCACCAGGGTCTCAAAAATCTGCAGTTCACTTTTTGCCAAGCCTAATCTCTCCAGGCTAAAAAGCATCTTAGTCGGCAAAATCCTGATCACTAAGCTTTCGCCAAACGGCGTAGGAATGGTGGAAATACGCAGGTCCAGGACCTGATCCTGAACTCTGACGATCGCCCGGCCGTCTTGCGGAAGGCGCCGCTCCACAATATTCAGGTTAGACATAATTTTAATCCGGGAGACGATCGCATTCAGGAAATTCTTTATTTCTGCCGGTACATTCGCATCATAAAGCAGGCCGTCGATCCGGTAACGCAAAGATAGGCCTTCCCGGTAA
>CAZEBD010000127.1:2549-3206 GCA_964510625.1 uncultured Planctomycetales bacterium | reverse complement strand
TTTATTAGTAATAATATAGATGCAGCCAGGCTCGACTACCCCTTTTAGGCGCTGAATCGTCGATTGTAAAAGGCTGTTCTGCCCGATAATCTTCATAAACTGTTTGGGTTCTAATTCACGGGAAAACGGCCAAAAACGGCTGCCCACCCCCCCGGCTAAGATCACGGCGTAATTCATTTTATTTTCAATGCCTCCTTAACTTTGGAAATCACTTCATCTACAGTTATACCCTCTAAATCCGGGCGTTCGATTACGATATGCCCTGATCCCCAGGGGCCCCAGCGCTTAGCCGTTTTACCCGGCAGGTCATTTCTGAACAAAGCGATAACCGGTGTCCCCGTGGAGGCAGCCAGATGCATCGGCCCGCTGTCCCCGGAGATAAGTAAACCCACCCGCCCAAGCAGCGCCGCTAACTCCGGCAAGGTTGTCCGGTTAACCATGTCAATAATCCCATCATCAGCCTTAAACTTATCTTACGAACACCCGACTAAAATAACCTTAAGCCCTAGCTCCCGGCTCAGGCATTGAGCTAACTGGCTAAACCTTACCAGCGGCCACTGCTTGACCGGATCACTGGTAAACGGATGAATACAAACTACGCGTTGACCAACATATTCCTGATACAAATTTTTGCCTGTTTTAATCGCCGTCGACTTA
>CAZEBD010000127.1:0-2539 GCA_964510625.1 uncultured Planctomycetales bacterium | reverse complement strand
TCCACCTCATGCCGGTTTCCCTGATGTTTAGTATCCTTTAATTTATGCGTAAGTAAAAATCCCCATTTCCGGCTATAACCGACGCGCATCGGAATACCGGCAAAAAATATCCTCTGATGCACTTCTTTAGTCGGATTTAAAATCACCGCCAGGTCAAACCTGTATTTTCTTAAATTTTTCTTGAGCTGATCCCAAATTACCGCCTGGTCAACACATTCAACTAAGGCAGCTAACTCTAAAACCGGCGCCGCAACTGCCAAAGTAAGGCGTGCTTGCGGATACTTTTCTTTTAACGCCCGGATGGCCGGAATATTCAGCAAAAATTCACCGAACCGGTCATTACGCACAACTAAGATATTTTTAATCATTAAGCAATCGCCACTTCCATTACGCGCATCTTTTTTCTTAAAGCCTTGGTCAGCAGCTCAAAACTGAAATCCGCGCTTTTTAATTCCGGCGCCAAAAGCAGAAAACTTTCCCGGCGCAGGAGCTGGCAATGCGTAAACCAATCCCGCAGGTTGGCCCTAAAAAAAATATTCAAAAAAGCAGCCAGAAGGTATTTTTTCCCTTTTTGCAGTTCACGCCCCCCCAGGATTATATCCGCCCCCGACTCCTTGATCGCATCTAAAAGTTTCAGATAATCAGGAAGGCTGCATCCTGAATCCCCGTTTTGGATTAAAACAAACTCTCCCTGCGCGTTTTCCAGCCCCGAGCGCAGCGCCGATAATTTACCGCGGCTTGAAACATGATGAATCACCTTAAGGTTGCTTAAAGAAAGACTTCTAAGGATGGATTCAGTATTATCCTTAGAGCAATCATTAACGACGATGATCTCTTTTTCAACCGGCAGGGCATTGATCCTGTCGATTCTTTCCTGGATCGTTTTTTCAACATTGTAAACCGGAACGATTACTGAAAGCAGCGGATTCATAGCTTAAATAGCTCCTTCTGATTGAGAAATTTTATTTAGACAAAGCAGCAATCCGGTAATAAACCAAAAACAAATCCCGATCTGATTATACAGGCTGGTTTCCGTCAGTCCGTTGATTAAAAAAGCAATTATACAGGCGATTAATGAAAGCGCGGTAATTTTTAAAAAATCATCGCCGGACCTGCGATAGACCTGCCAACCGTTTTTAAACAGCGCCACTAAAAACCAGATAAAAATCCCCAGCCCCACCAACCCCACCTCCCCGGCCATATGCAGAAAATTATTATGGGCATACATCGTATCGGAAGTAGCCGCATATTTTTCCATTTCGGCTAATTTATATTTAGCGTAATTTTTACTGAAGGTATTTACCCCAAAACCGATTACCGGATGCTGCCGGATCATATTCATGGAGTTGGCATAGATAGTGACCCGGCCCGGACCGCAGACAAACTCAAGCGGGTTATAATTAACCTTGCGCGCCCAATCCTTTAAATTCTCAGGCAAAATAAACGGCCCAGCCAAAAAAAGCGCTAAAATCATCACTAAAACAACTTTATGCCTGCGCACAATTGCCAGAAATAAAATCCCGCCGATTAATCCGATCGCTGCGCCTCCGGAAAAAGTCAGAAAAATCCCGGTCATCCCTAATACCGAAGCCAGGCCGATGAAGATCCTTAAGCGGCCTTTTAAATGAAAAAAGGCCAGGCCGAATAATAACGGAGTAAAACAAGCCAGATAGATTCCCATCGCATTAGGAGAGGAAAATGAAGCGGTAACCCGCGGCAGATCGATCCCGCAGGAAAGCAAGGCGCGCCCGTGAATAAAATCCGCACCCAAAATCAACTGCCACAGGCCATCTAAGCTGACCAGGATAATCACTAAAGCCACAGAAACAATAATCCTTTTAAGATGTTTTACTTCCCGGATCTCCTGGGCACAGGCTAAAAAAAGCAGGCCGTATTTAAACAACTTCTCCATCCCTTTGATACTGGCCCGGTAATCTATAGAATTACAAAAAGAAACTAATGCCATCAGGATAAAAAATAAAAAAGGCAGGGCAACCGGAGTTTTAACAAAATCCCATTTTCCTTCCAAAAGCTTTTTCAGAAGCCAGGAAATGACAACTAAACCGATAAAAGTATTCATCATGCCGGTAGAGATGACCATCGCCAGCGGCAATAAAACAATCGCCCAATAACTGATTTTGCTGATTATCTTAACCAATCTTTGCACGGACCCCCTCCTAATACGGATTCTTTCCCTTTTTAAAGACATTATAATAACCTGAAAGCTTGGCCCAAAAGCTAAACGGTTTTGTCAGGTCGGAATTGGTAACCTTAATTCTCTTAAGCTCATATACGTCTTGGTTAAATTTGGCAAATCCGCGGTTAGTGGAACAGGCTCCTTTAAACCCCCCTTGTTTAACTAATTCTTTAGTCTGTTCATTAAAAGCACCAGAAGGATAGCAGAAATATTCTACCGAAAGGCCGGTTCTTTTGATAATCTCCTGTTTAGCCCCCAGGACCTCCTCCTGCGTTAATTTTATGTCCTTCACCGACCCAAGATAAAGATGTGTTTTAGTATGCGCGCCAAATGAAATTTTAT
>CAZEBD010000126.1:0-3218 GCA_964510625.1 uncultured Planctomycetales bacterium | reverse complement strand
AATGGCGCCAATTAGGGTGCCTTCGGTTTTAGGGGCTTTCTTGCCTGCTGGTTTTTTCTTGGGAGCGGGTTTCTTTTTAGCGGGGGATTTCTTTATAGATTTTTTAGTGGTTTTCTTTTTAATTATTTTCTTTTTAGGGGATCTTTTTATGGATTTCTTGGTGGATTTCTTAGCTATTTTTTTCTTTTTCTTTGTAGCCATTTAACCCTCCCTTGCTAAAGGATAACCTGTTCAGATATTTCCGTGACAACCGGCAGCCGGCTGTAAACTCCCAGGGCAGCCTGCATAATGCCCCATAAAGAGACCAAAAGAAATAAAGCATACCCAAAGATCCCGATCAGCCAGCCTAAAACCGGGATGATCGTAAGGATAAACGCGGCGACCTCCATCACAAAGAGCACTAATCCCTGCTTGGCGTGGTAGAGAGCGAATTTGTTGTTTTTCTTTAGGATCAGGGTGATGATGCAAAGAAATGAAACGTATGAGATAACCGCAAAAAATTTCCCGTCCCGGATTTCCTGCTCTTCGAGGTTATTATCCATAGAAACGTCCCCTTTATTTTACTTCTAATAAAGAATCTAAGGTGCCGTAAGTATTTAATTGAGTTTTAGGATTTGCCGGGTCCTCTGACCAGTTGCCGTCGATCACAAAACGGTAACGGTATTTGCCGTTGTCTAAGCTTAAGCGTTTAGTCCAGCAGCCGTTACTCTTCTCCATCCGGCTGTTATCGTCCAGCTTCCAGCCGTTGAACTCCCCGGCCACAAATACCTCACGGGCATCCGGGGCTTTCACGCTGACCACCACTTCGTTTAATTTGGGCAGTTCGGATTTGAGGATCTCATTCATCCGTTTCTCCAGGGCTTTAACGGAGGCCTGGGTAGCTTTTTCAGTTGCTTTGTCCGTTGCTTTAACTGAAGCTTCTTTGGGCGTAACCGGCGTAGTCTCCTGGGTGATGATCTCACGGGAAAGCGAATAGTAATCCTTTGCCCCGCGGCAATATTTATCGTAGGCGAAAATATTTAAACCTTCGTTTTGGGCTTCCTTAAGCTTGACGTTGACATGGACGATGTTAGAGAACATCTTATCTTTGTAATCGGCCTTGATCTTATCAAGAATAGTAAATGAATGCTGCAGCCGGGAATCGAAATTAGCCACCAGCACCCTGAAATCCGCTTTGTGGTTTAATCTTTCGCCGACTAAATTAATGATCGAGGCTAATTGGCTGACCCCTTCCAGTGAGAACCGGCTGGCTTCTACCGGGATGATGATTTCGCTGGCCGCGCGGATGGCGTTAATTGTGAGTATCCCTAAGTTCGGCGGGCAGTCGATCAGGATGTAATCGTAGTTATTTTTAAAGTTTTTTAAGGTATCATTAAGCCGGCTTTCGCGGCCGATCTCTCCGCTGAGCTCCTGCTCAAGAGTGCTTAGGACCATTTCCGAAGGCGCAATGTCAAAATTTTCGCCGATATTTTGGATGATATCTTCGAGTTTGCATTTTTTGTTGGTGATCTTGGAGAGGACATTATAAATGCTGACGGATGCTTTAACGTTGAGGCCGCTGGTGGCGTGCGCCTGCGGGTCAAGGTCGATAAGCAGGACTTTGCGCTCGTTAGCTGCAAGAGCCGCCGCTAAATTGATCGATGTAGTGGTTTTACCGCAGCCCCCTTTTTGATTAGAAACGGTTATGATCCGCATTAGCCTCTCCTCCTGTAGGGTTTTTTATAACTCTGATGTTATCTAAATAAACGATCCCGGATTTTTCCCTGGCGTTCCATTCTTCGATCGAAAACAATAATTCCTTCATTTGATTCCAATATTCTTTGCGGGCAAAACGGGTTAAGTCGATTTTGTAATCCGTCCATTTACTGGGGATATCTTTGATGTAGATTTCGCTTCTTTCATTAAAGCGGTTGGTAAATTCTACGCGTAAAGAAATGGTATCCAGGGGATTAGTCTTTCTGACTGAAAAAGCTAAGCTGTCATACTTAGATAAATTCAGCTGGTTAAGCGGCAGAGAGAACACTTCTTTGATTGCCGGGTCGAAATTGAAATTGATCTTCACCGTATCCTGGTGCAAAAATAAAGCGATCTGGCCGGCTGGGGTTTTGGCGTGGAAATTACTGTAAACGGCGAAACTGCCGGTTCCGATGATCAGTAAAGCCACAGAAACTATCAGGCCAATGGTCTTTTTGGAGACAACTCTGCGGCGATTTTTCTTATGGGATGATTTTGATGAAGCATCTAAGTAGATGTTAGCCAGATGCTCGTAGATTTCTTTCTTATTCACCACGTACCTTCTTCTTATCTATAAAAATTATAAATATTATGCAAGTAGTATTAGGGAAACTCCAACTGGTTTTAATTTATAACATAAAACCCTATTTATGTCAAGGGTTTAAGTGGCTGAAATTATTGGCTCAGGCTACTGGCCAAACACAACAATTTGTGCGGTTTTGGCGACGGGGCACAAGCGATTGTGGAGATCAGGCGGGCTTAAGGATACAGAGGGTGGGCTAAATATGCCGGTGCTTCCTGATTGATCAGCTGGTAAAAGTTTGTCAGGTGCAGCCGATACAGCCGGTCAAAAGAGCCGTCCGGGTCCTCTCCTGCCCACCAAAACCAGTCGCTTCCCTCTAAAATGCGCATCTGTTTTAAGGCCAGCTCGCTGGGATTCTTGATTCCATCCATTGCTTTACGGGCCTGTGCCAGCCATTCCCAGGCTTTGACTTTGTAAGGGTTGCCGATCCATTTGCCAAACTCTCCGTAGATCCAGGAGCCTGCAGACAGGCGCTTGATCGTAAGTTTCGGCGGGTTAGCTTTTAAATATTGGCCGGGAGTGACCGTTTTGACAAAGTCAGCCTGGCTGATGCGCTGATAAAATAATTCCAAAAAATCGTGGCCGTCATTACGGTAAAACTCCCAGGCATTCTCTCCGTCTAAAGCAATCGTCAACAGGATGTCCTGGCCTTTAAATGCTTTATTGATATTTTCTAAGTGGCTCATAAAATTATTGACCGCGTCATCCTCCTTCATTTCATGATAGACAAAGCCGATCAGGTCGGATAGATTGCGGTCGCGGAAAATAATATTCAGCTGCCCGGCTTTTCTTTTTAAGGCATGCGGCTGATAAAGCAGGCGGGTGTCGCGCTTTTTGGATTTCAGGGATTTAAACAAAATCGCCTCATCCGCGACAATCCAGTTTATCCCGGATTCTATGA
>CAZEBD010000125.1:0-3260 GCA_964510625.1 uncultured Planctomycetales bacterium | reverse complement strand
AAAAGTTCGGGGTGAGGACTATTTACAGTCAGCCGCGCCATACCTGTGTGAATGAGACCATTGCCGCACTGCGCAATAATGAATTAGTTTTTATCCCGATCGATCAGAATTTCGGCACCGGTGGGATATTTGTCGATTTTTTCGGCCAGAAAGCAGCTACTGCTACCGGGCCGGTAATTTTAGCGCAAAGAACTAAAGCCGCGCTCATTCCCTGTTTTATTTTAAGGCAGCCCGATGATCACCATAAAATAATTTTTGAGCCGGAAGTTAAATTAGCGCAAGGCGATGACCCTCAGGAGGTCATCCGAGCCAATATTCAGAAGCTGACCGATATTATTGAAGCTTATATCCGTAAGTATCCTGCGGAGTGGGGCTGGATCCACCGCAGATGGAAAAGCAAGCCAAATTAATTAAGGAGGTGCTCTGATGGGGAAATTGTTTAAGATTGTTCTGGGCCTGGGATTCTTGGTTTTAGGCGGGTGGGCGGTTATGAAGTTTTGGGACCAGCTGCTGGTAATCATTCAGGGGGGTATCGGTCTATTTCTGATTCTTGCCGGTGTAATCACCCTGGCAATTGCAAAAGAATAAAAGATCAAGGTAAAAAGTAAAAAGGGGACGTTTCCCTAAGAAGGGAAACGTCCCCTTTTACTGTTTATTCTTTTGCTATTATTGATTTTTCGTATATAATATATGGAATTATATCTTTAATAAAAATATAGGAGATAGAAATGGAAACGATCCTTAGCAGAAAATTAATCGCAGACAAAAAATTTTGCCGGATACTTGCCGTCGGGGCATTTGTTCTTCTGACGGGTTTATCGGCTTTTGTGCGCATACCTTTGCCTTTTACCCCTGTACCGCTTACCTTGCAGACATTTTTTGTTCTGCTCTCCGGAGCTTTATTAGGCAGAAAAGCCGGGGCAACTACCCAATTAGCGTATATGTTTTTGGGTTTAACCGGTTTACAGGTTTTTACCGGGATCGGCTCAGGCAGCCTTTATTTATTGGGTCCTACCGGCGGGTATATTTTAGGGTTTGTTTTAGCCGCATATGCAGCCGGAAGCCTATTCTCTGCGGCAAAACAAAGTTTATTGGCTGCTTTTGTAAAATTTTTAGCTGCCGATTTTATAATATTAGTTAGTGGGGCGTTTTGGTTAAAAATAAGTTTAGGAATTAGCTGGGATCAGTCATTTTTACTCGGTTTTCTGCCGTTTGTACCGGGTGATATACTCAAAGCGGCAATGGCAGCGGTAGTTTATAATAAGCTCCAGGCTCGTTTTCGATCCGTCCTGGATTAATCCAGATACAGTTTGCGGGAGCTGTTTTAATCAATGAAGGGCCTCTCCCTAAAGCTTCTTTCTTTATTCCTCCTGGCATTTTCTCTTGGTGCAGTGGCTAGTTTAGCCGGAATGAACGCGCACCAGTCACTTTCCATCGGTATCTTCTCCGCTTCGATTTTGGGTACGCTTTTCTTCTGGGATTTCCGCCTGAGTTTTGCTTTTATCGGCACCTCCGTATTGTTAATGACTAAAACCGTGGACCTGGAGCATGTGATCGAGTTTTCATCGCTGGAGGTAATCCTATTTTTGATCGGGATGATGGTGATTATCGGGCTGCTAAAAGATTCAGGAGTTTTTGCCTGGATTGTCAGCCTGATCCTGCGCATTCCTAGATTGACGGGTAGAAAATTTGTTTTATTCATCGGTTTCTTTTCGGCGTTACTGGCCTGCACGGTGGATGAAGTCACCTCGATCATCTTTATGGTGGTGGCAATTTTGGAGATTTGCGATTATTTCGAGATTAACCCGGTGCCCTTTGTGATCATCTCAGTGCTGGCGACCAATATCGGTTCAGCGGCGACGGTTTTAGGCAATCCCATCGGCATACTGATTGCTTCTAAGTCCGGCCTGACCTTTGAAGATTTTATCCTGAAAGCATTTCCTTTGGCTTTGGTTTGTTTAGTGGTGGTTGTTTTCCTTCTTCTCTTCTGGTATCGGAAACCGATAAGGCTTCTTGATGAGCAAATGAAGCGGCTGGGGGCAAACGAATTGCTCATCCGCCTGATCTCCGTTCCACCGGAGAAAAGTTTAAGGGTAAGCTTAGGCATATTCGGGCTGATGCTGGTGGGTATTTCTTTACACCACCGCATGGAGTTGGCCTGGGGCCTGCCGCCGAATACGGTTTTATTGGTCGTGCCGCTGGTAGCTAGCGGCCTGGTAATGATCTGGAAACACCATAAGGCCAGGAAGTATATCGAGAAGGATGTAGAGTGGTGGACATTACTATTCTTTCTGCTTTTATTCGTCCAGGCCGGGACGTTAAAATATACCGGGGCCACAGTTTTTATTGCCCAGCATATGTTAGAAGCAACCAGAAATAACCTGGGCCTTCTGACCGGGGCGGTATTGTGGATCAGCGCCATCGGTTCCAGCATGCTGGATAATGTGGTGTTAGTGGCGGCCTTTATTCCGGTAATCCAGGGCTTCCATAGTTTGAATCTGAATTTAGAGGCATTGTGGTGGGCTTTACTTTTCGGCGGCTGCCTGGGAGGCAACATTACTCTCATCGGCTCAACCGCCAATATTGTCGCCATCGGAATTTTAGAAAAAGAAAAACGTATAAAAATCAGCTTCTTAGATTGGTTTTGGGTGGGTTTAACGGTAGGGTTAATTACCACTTTTATCGTGATGGCGGCTTTGATTTTTCTTCCGTTTTATAGATAGCTTGACAAGCCTAAAAACTTGTGATAATTTGGAAATGACTCTATGAGTCGACTTTAAAGGAGGCTTAGAAGATGAACCTTAAGAATTTCGTTATTTTATCCGGTTTGACGCTGGCGGTATTTACGGCACAGGCAGCCATGGCGCAGGAAGCGCCGGCTTTGACGCCTGATCCGGTAGCAGCTGCCGTTGAGCAGATGGCTTCGGCCAAGGAAAGCGAGATGCAGTGGGCCTGGGGTGAGGTCACGAATTTAGATGAAGCGGTTAAAACCCTTACCTTAAAATACCTTGATTATGAGACCGACCAGGAGAAGGATCTGGTACTTGTGGTAGATGAAAAGACGACCTTTGAGAATGTTAAAGATTTTAGTGAATTGAAATTAAAAGATACGCTGAGTATCGATTATATAATCACGCCGGATAACAAAAATATCGCTAAGAACATCAGTTTTGAAAAACCGGATAGCCTGGCTCCGGTTCCTTTACCGGCTGTGCCTGAGGCGCCTGTCTCCGCGGATCTGCCGGCTCCTGCAGAAGAGG
>CAZEBD010000124.1:0-3327 GCA_964510625.1 uncultured Planctomycetales bacterium | reverse complement strand
GCCTATCAGCGGATATTTTCCCGATGCGGTTTGAAAACTTTAATTACCGAAGCCGATAGCGGGGTGATGGGCGGGAAGGTTTCGCATGAATTTATGGTGGCGGCTCCGTTAGGGGAGGATGTGGTCTGCTGCTGCCCGAAATGCAAATGTGCTAAGGCATTCAAAGAAGGTGCTACCCTTTGCGGCCAATGCCAGACTGAAATGGATAAGGTTAATACCATTGAAGTCGGCCACATTTTTAAACTGGGCACAAAATACAGCCAGGCAATGCAGGCTAATTTTTCCGATGCAACCGGCGCGCTTAAGCCGTTGATCATGGGTTGTTACGGCATCGGGGTATCCCGGCTGATTGCGGCGATCATCGAGCAGAATAATGACCAGGATGGGATTATCTGGCCCAAGGAAGTTTCTCCTTTCCAGGTAATCATTGTGCCTTTGGATGTGACTAACCGGGAGGTCATGAAGGTGGCGGAGGATCTTTACCGGGAGCTAATCGCCGGCGGACAGGAAGCGCTTTTGGATGACCGGGATGAACGCGCCGGAGTTAAATTCAAGGACGCTGACCTGATTGGCCTGCCGCTGAGTGTGGTTATCGGTAAAAAAGGTATTGAAGAAAAGAAGATAGAATTAAGGGTGCGTATCGATAAAAGCACCGTGTCTTTACCCATAGAAAACGCAAGCAAGCTGATCATGCAGAGGTTAGCTTGATTAAAGAAGAGTTAGCGGCGCAATTGCAGGTTTTAGTTTCAGATTGTTTAGCCGGCAATAACCTGGAACTTATAGATTTGATCTACCGGCAGCAGGGCGGGCGTCTGGCGATCATCGTCTTAGCCGATAAATTGCAGGGCGCAATAAATATGCAAGAGTGCGCGATGCTTTGCCGTCAGCTTAAAGATCTTTTGGAAGAAAAAAATATTATTGAACAGGATTATATTCTGGAGGTGGCTTCCCCGGGGCTGGACCGGCCGCTTGAGAAAAAAGAAGATTTCTTGCGCGCTAAAGATAAAGAAGCAGTGTTTTATCTTAATGATCTGATCAACGGTAAATGCCAATGGCAGGGTATAATTCAGAATGCAGAGCAGGATATTGTTTTTGTCCGGAGTAGGCAGGGGGTAATCGAAATCCCATTAACAAAAATAAACAAGGCACAATTAGTAATATAAAACGAAAGAGAGAAAGAAATGAGTCAGGAACTTTTAGCGATTATCGAACAGATTGAAAGAGAAAAAGGGATTAAAAAAGAAGTGATGATTGAAGCGGTAGAGAGCGCGATGCTCAGTGCTGCTAAACGTGTTATTGACTTAAAGCCGGATGAGGAATTCCGGATGGAGATTGACCGAACAACTGGCCAGATCCGCGCTTTTCGCAATAATGAACCGGTAACCAATATTGATTTCGGCAGGATCGCCGCCTCAACAGCCCGGCAGGTAATTATTCAGAAGATGCGGGAAGCGGAGAAAGATGTGGTTTTCGGAGAATTTCAGAGCCGGGTGGGGGAGATTGTCAGCGGTACGGTCTATCGTTTTGAAAAAGGCAATGTGATCGTCGATCTGTTGGGTAAAGCCGAAGGGGTCCTGCTTAAGCGGGAACAATCCCCTAAAGAAGAATTTAAACAGGGCCAGAGGATCCGGGCGTATGTGGTGGATGTGAAAAAAGATACCAAGGGGCCGCAGATTATTTTATCGCGGGCACATCCTAATTTAGTGAAGGAATTATTTGAGCTGGAGGTTCCGGAGATCTATGAAGGGATTGTTGAGATCCGGGGAATCTCGCGCCAGGCCGGTGAACGCACCAAAATTTCAGTTTATTCCAAAAACGATAAGGTGGATGCGGTGGGGGCCTGCGTCGGTATGCGCGGCAACCGGGTAAGGAATATCGTTAATGAACTGCAGGGGGAGAAGATCGATATCGTACGTTTTAATGATGATGTGCGCGAGTATATTAAGGCGGCGCTTTCTCCGGCTAAGGTTTCGGAGATTAAATTAGACCGGGAAACGATGAAGGCCGAAGTGGTGGTGGATGATGACCAGTTGTCTTTAAGCATCGGTAAACACGGCCAGAATGTGCGCTTAGCCAGCCGCCTGGTGGGATGGGAGTTGGATATCCGGACCAAGAGCATGATCGCCGCTGAACTGCTTGGTGGGAAGACAGAGAAAGAAGTCGCGGCTGCAGATGTGAGCGGACCGGAAGCGGAACCGCAGAAAGCTAAAAAAGCCAAGAAGGAAACCAAGAAAACACCTAAAAAAGCCGCTAAAAAAGAAGCCAAAAAAGAAATTAAAAAAGATGCTTCCTGGGTCGAACTTTTAGAGTTAGGTGATAAAATCGCCGGGAGCCTAAAAGAGGCAGGGGTTAAGAATATTAATGATATCATTAAACTTGATCTTGAGGGTTTAATGGAGATCAAAGGGATCGGTGAAAAGAAAGCGCAAAAGATTATCGCCGAAGCCAAGAAATTGTCATAATGCCTAAACGGAAGGGCACCCCGCGCTAAGCGGAATTGCGCGGGTGTCCTCTATGTAGAGGAAGGAAAATATGCCAACAACAAAAAAAGAAAAAACTACGGCCAAAAAAACAATCAAAACCAAAGCTAAACCTGAAAGTAAGGCTAAGAAGCCGGCGCTCAAAGCGCACGCAGCAGCTAAGCCCAAGCCGGTCGCTAAGCTGCACGCAGCAGCTAAGCCCAAACCGGTTGAGAAAAAAGCTAAGGAAAAGGTAGTTAAACCTGAAATTAAGGTAGAAGTTAAGGTTGAGGCTAAGCATGCCCCTAAACCCGAAGTAAAACATGAAGTAAAGCATGAAGTAAAACATGAAGTAAAGCATGAAGTAAAACATGAGGTAAAACATGAAGTAAAACCCGAAGTAAAAGTCGAAATAAAGGTCGAAGCTCCGGTTGTCCCGCTTAAGGAGATCGAGCTTGAGCTGCCGATTACGGTAAAAGATCTGGCGGTCAAATTACAGGAAAAATCATCGGTTTTAATCAAACATCTGATGGGTATGGGGGTAATGATCGGAATTAACCAGCCATTGGATGAAGCGACTTTAAATAAACTATGTGTAAAATATAAATGCGCAGTCAAAAAAGCTCCCAGCGCCGAAGAATCGGTTTTAGAGCCGCATAAAAAGACGGATAAGCCGGAAGAGTTGAAAGGCCGTTTTCCGATCGTTACTTTTATGGGCCATGTCGACCACGGTAAGACTTCGCTTCTGGATGCCATACGCCAGACTAAGGTTACTGAGAAAGAGCATGGCGGAATCACTCAGCATATCGGCGCGTACACCGTAAAACTTAAGAATCGAATGATCACTTTTCTGGATACGCCCGGACAC
>CAZEBD010000123.1:0-3330 GCA_964510625.1 uncultured Planctomycetales bacterium | reverse complement strand
TGGTTTCCGGCATACGGAGCGGAGGTGCGCGGGGGGACCAGCCACTGCATGGTGACGATCTCTGATCGGCAGATCGGTTCTCCTTATATCAGCCAGGCTGATACGTTGATCATTTTAAACTCTCCTTCGTTAGAAAAATTCAAAAAAATAATTAAAAAAGGCGGTTTGTTGATCCTTAATTCTTCTTTAGCCAGAATAGATAAACCATCCGGCATAGCAGTAAAACAATTCCCGTTTACCGATATTGCTTTAAATCTTGGTAATATCAAAGTAGCCAATATGGTGGCATTGGGCAATTATGCCGCGGCTAAAAGAATCGTCAAAGCGCAAAATATCTTAAAAGTATTTAAATCCATGGCCCCCTCCGGTAATCCGGAGATTTTAACGATTAATCAAAAGGCCTTGGAGGAAGGGATAAAATTAAATCATGGTTAGAGTAAGATTTGCCCCCAGCCCCACGGGTAATTTACATATCGGCGGCGGGCGCACCGCGCTGTTTAACTGGCTTTTTTCCCAATCCCAAAATGGCAAATTTATTTTAAGGATCGAGGATACCGATAGCGGCCGTTCCAAAAAAGAATTTGTGGATGAAATCCTCTTTAGCCTTAAGTGGCTGGGTTTTAACTGGGATGAACTTTATTATCAGAGTCAGCGTTTTGACCGCTACCGGATGCATGCGGATAGCTTACTAAAAAAAGGGCTGGCCTATATTGAAACGTCTCCGGAGGGCAAGCAAGCGACTATTTATAAAGTCCAGCCGAGCAAGATTAAGGTCAAAGACTTAATCCGCGGTGAAATCGAATTTGATTCCTCCCTGATTAAAGACCAGGTATTGATCAAATCCGACGGGACCCCTACCTATAATTTTGCCTGTGTGGTGGATGATGCCGAAATGCAGATTACTCACATTATCCGCGGGGATGACCATATTTCCAATACCCCAAAACAGATCATGCTTTACCAGGCCCTGGGGTTTGATCTGCCGGAGTTTGCGCACCTGCCGTTGATTATGGGGGTAGACGGCGGCCGGCTTTCCAAGCGTACCGGAGCCACTGCCATCAGCGATTACCGTAAAATGGGATATTTAGCCGAGGCGTTATTAAACTATCTTTTACTGCTGAGCTGGGCTCCCGGTGATAACCGTGAATTGATCAGTGTAAAAGAAGCCGTTGGTTTATTTCAGATCAAAAACGTGAATAAAACTTCGGCGACTTTTGACCTGAAAAAACTAGACTGGATAAATAATCAATATCTTAAAGAAGCTGACCCGGAAAAGTTAGCCGATGAGCTCATCCCGCTTTTAGCGGAAAGAAATTACATCAATAAGGAAAGCTTTGACCGCGCATACCTTTTGAGTTTAATAAGATTATTTCAGGTGCGCCTGCCCCGGCTTAATGATTTTGTCGACTGGGCGGATTTTTTCTTTTTAGAAGAGCCTCCGCTTGACCCGGCGGCAAAAGAAAAATATCTCAACCAGGATCTATCTAAAGAGTTTACGCTTTTTATCCAAAGACTAAAGCAGCTTGAGCCTTTTGATGTGGCCAGTATCGAAGCCAGCTTCCGGGAGCTGGTCGCCGAATTAGGGGTGGAAGCTAAAAAATTGATTCATCCTATCCGGGTGGCGCTGACCGGTAAAACCATCGGCCCGGGGTTGTTTGAAGTGATCTATTATTTAGGGAAGGAACGCTCCTGTAAAAGATTATTAAAATGGGTGCGCTAAAATATAAATTCCGCCCCCTTGAAATCGGCCCCAGATTTGTGTTATATTTAGACGAGAACAGGAGTTTCGAAGGCAAGGGGTAAACTACCAGCGGGCAGGCAATGCCCAGAAAAAAAGGCCAATAGAATTTCTCCTTGCCTTCCGTTTTAAAGGCGTTCCTCTTATGCGGCCTGATTTGCCGCGGGGGAAGGCCTTTTTTGTATGCCGCTAGTACAGAAAGCTTGCTAAATTATCAGAATCTGTTATTATAGCAGTAGGTTTTGTGAGCAAGGCCTTAACTAAATACTGGCTAGAACTTAATCGGTAAAAGGGGGAGAGATGCTTAAAAAGTCATTTTTGTTAGCTTTGCTTTTTGCTTTTGCTTTTTCAGCCAGCGGTTGCGTGATGATTACTGCCGAAAAAGTTTATGTAGACGGTAAGCCTGCCGCTAAAGCCGCCAACCCTGCCGGCCAAGAGGATCCGGGGATCATCAAGAAGACCGACGATTGGGTAAAGAAAAACCTTTGGTAGTTTAGGCCGGACAATCAGCAATTAGTCTTGGGTCAAACATAAAAAGCCGGGATTCCCCGGCTTTTTATTTGTTTAGAAAAGAGGCAAGCCGTAAGGAAATCTTCCTATTTCCGCCCACTCCTTACTCTTGCTCTCTACTTAAGTATACACGTTTTCAGCGGCCAATTACAAGTAGGATAAAATGCTTGTAATTTTAAAATTTGTGATAAAATAACATCCGTATAAGTTTTAAAATTTATTGTCCTGTCGTCTAATTTGAGCACCTTAAATTTTTTGTTTAGCGAAATCCCCGCTGTCCTTTGGCGGGGACGGTAGGATTAATATTTAAACGGATTTGCCCTGTCGTCTAATCGGTAGGACTTCAGATTCTGGATCTGACTATCATGGTTCGAGTCCATGCGGGGCAACCATTTAAATCTCTCAAAATATAGAATGAGAGATAACTTAAGCCCTGATTATTAGTATTAATCAGGGTATTTTTATGTGGCAATGTGTCAAAGAGTTAGGAGATTATTTTCCTACCATTTTGTTGATATCAATTTTTAGCTTTAAGCCCGCCCCAAGTTTGCTAAAAACAGCCGAATAAATCTCACCTATGTATCTCTTTATCTCCGAATCGCGGTTTAGTAAAGGCTTTGTAGTAAATGGCTAATTGGCGTATTTTGCACGATAAATAGCCATTTTTTGGGCATTTACTAGGAATTAAGGGGTTGTGTGAAAGATAAGAATCTAGGCGTGATGTTCTTTGATATTGTGCCAGGCTTCGGTTTGTTTGTTCCAATCAAATTGCGCGGCCATAGAACGGGCCTTGTATTCGGGGATTAGGTTGAGTATTTGAGCATCACCTGAGATTATTTCGTTCTGGATAGTAGGCGAGAGAAGTAGTAGGGTTAGGGTGTGATCAAGACGTGACTGGTCTATATTTAGCCATTCAGAAGCCTGTTTAAGGTTCTTTATTTTGCCTTGGTTAAACAGTCTTTGTAATTGGTGCGCCAGAATTAAGTTTCTGCGTATCTTGGGTTCTTTTTCGATTTCTTCTTCCTTATGCCACTTATTCAAAGGCCGCACTTGTTTTAAATCAACCTCAAATTCAAGCCGTG
>CAZEBD010000122.1:3127-3366 GCA_964510625.1 uncultured Planctomycetales bacterium | reverse complement strand
TAGTCACCCACTCTCCTACCCCGTCTAAAGTCAAGATCGCGGCTTGCAGATAAGGTGAAGGGAAAAAGGCACTGGCGGCATGCGATTCATGATGCTCCGGGAACAGGATTATCCCGTCATACCCAAGCTCATCTTTGATCAAGTCTTTCATCCAAAGCTTTTTCTTAAGCCACTGGGGCATTGCTTTGATAAAAGAACGGATTCCTACCGGAGCATAAGCCAGGTAAGTTTCTAATAAT
>CAZEBD010000122.1:0-3101 GCA_964510625.1 uncultured Planctomycetales bacterium | reverse complement strand
AAAAAACCACATAATTTATATCTTTAATCGAAATACCTGCCTGGCCCAGGCAGTATTTCACGGCCTGCGACGGAAAAGACTGGTCATGTTTCTTTCTGCTAAAGCGCTCCTCCTGGCAGGCAGCGACAATCTCACCGTCAGCAATAAGTGCAGCTGCTGAATCATGATAAAAACATGATATCCCTAATATATACATAAGCTAACCCCTATAGTTTCTTTTATTCTATTATACGTTAATTCCTTCTTTTACCAATCATAATAAAAAATCCGCCTTCTTTGATCCCGCTGAATGCTAAGCCGGACTGGACAAAAAAATGATCCAGCCGATTCCCTTTAGGGTTTGCTTTAAAAAGTTTTTCATCACGCGAAAAAACATTAAATACGTTAAGCTTAGGTATCCCGTTTATAAAATCAAAGCCCTCCTCTTCAAACCAGCGCAGGACTTCTCCCATGGTATGCTTTGATTCATGGGGGTTTTTATATTGATCCCTGAACCAGGCCAGCTTACGCAGATCACCGACATCCTGGCGCATCAGGCGGGAATCCAAAAACTTAAATCTGTCTCCTGACAATTTAAATATGCCGCGGCGGATATCGGTAAATATCCGGCCGTAAGTATTATAAAGCCCGATCAGGATATAGCCGCCTTTTTTAACCAGTTTGGCTATTGCTCGAAAACCGCCGAGCGGATCCCCTGTATGGTGCAGGACACCATTACAAATAACCAGAGGAAAGCTCTCTTCCTTAAAAATCGGCCGGAAAAGGTTCATCTGATAGAATCCCACTCTTTCCATTTGGTTATGAACTTTAAAATTATGAGCAAGCTTCAGCGAATTAAGGCACATATCAGTACCAAAGACAAAACGGTTAGCCACCGACAAATCATTACTTAATTGACCAGTGCCGCAGCCCACCTCCAAAACCCGGATGTTTACCGGCACCTGATCATTTAACAAGCGGGCAAAAATGCTGTTTTGCGCTTTCTGCACCAGGTCGCCGACATTTTCTAAGTTTTCATAATTCGGGAAGGGAGTTGTTTCGTAAAAATTTTTTTCCTTTTGGGTCACATCTTTCTTGATGCTGCCCGGCTCATTCGGCAAAAAAATACGCGGGATCCCCTGCTCCACCGGATAATGATTACCACACCCAAAACATTGGATCTGCTCTCCAGCAACTTTCAAATCTCCTTTACAGGCCGGACAGACAAAAATATTAATATGCTCTTCCATCTGCAGCATAATTAACTCCTAAAGTTTACGTCGAGCTCCGATTGTAGAATCTTAAAAAGTTCGGCGTGGCCTTGTTCGGAAAAATGCGCCTGGTCAAAGGGTAAAAAGAGTTTCTCAGCGGTAATCCCGCTTTTCCTAAATTGATCAAAAATATCAATAGATCTTATATTATTTTGCTTTAAAAAAGCGCCGATCTTATCCTGCGGCAGGCGGTTGGCCGCAGTAGCATGCTTGAGTTGGTATTCATAAGGCAGAATGACCACCGTAAAATCAATATTCTTTTGCTTTAAGAGCTTGGCGATTACGGCTACCGGCTGCATCCGGCGCAGAAAAACCTGCTGATTACTATCAAGATAATGAGCGTAATCGGCCTTCCAATACCGGTATTGAGGATTAGTCAGAATATTTTTGAATAAAAGATAGAGCTTAGAATGAGCGCGCAGGTATTCATTAAGCTGCTTAACCCAATTTACTTGTTTCAGCGAATCAACCGCGGTATTTAAATAACCGGAACCACTATTTTTGCTTTTAACCAATCGGTCGATTAAAACGGCGCTCTGGCGGCTGACATCGTTAAGGCAGAAAAATAAATAAACTTTTTTAACCTCCGGATGCAGCGGGATAAACTGCTCAATAAGGTTCTGGTAATCCGGCGTAGCGTAACCAATCACTGAAGAATTATATATCTTTAAGCCGGGGTAATTTTTACGCAATAACCCGGCGGTAGTCTGCTCTTCACTGACTCCCGGGCCAAACCCTACAGAGTCCCCCAGAATCAAAAGGGCATAATCATAACTTGCCCCGATATTATCCCCAGCCGGCGGAATCCGGAAACCGTATTGATCCGTATAAATTTTAGTCCCGAAAGATACTGCCTGCGAACTTCTTAAATTTCCGGCGCTCGGGCCATAAGCATTATCAATAAATAGATTGGCGCTATTGCCCAGAAAACGAATGCCGCTAAATAATCGACAGGCAGCTTCGCCTAAAACTAATACCATTAAACAAAATAAAAAAGCGAAACAGATCAGACAAAAGTTAGCTAAAATTTCCTGAGACGGCTTTTTATTCATATTTATCATTTAAACTTATCGGTTACTTTTTACAAAAATAATACCGATCAAACTCAAAATAAATTGTTATTAGTATACACTAACTTTAAAGGTTAGGATAGATTTTTTGGCTTAAAAACCCGTTTACGTAAATAAACAATCCATGCCCGCGGAATCACAGACTTAACTAATCTTTTTAATCCTTTATCTATCAGATGCTTCTTCGCCAATCCTTGATAATCTAACCGCTGATAATCAGCAAAAAACTGCCGGCGTTTAGCCGGCTCAGGCATCGGCCTATTCAATTGCCTGCGGTTATGCAGCGCTTCTTTTAGAGTGCGTTTTTCAAAATTTAACCTTCCCATGCTCTTTTGAAATAAAAATTCTCCTTTTTTAGAATTTACCAAGACCAGCGAAATCCCGTTTCTGGTCCGATGGCAAAACGACGCAAATTCACCGATCCCCCAAAAATCACCCAGAGTGATATCGCCCTGACGGTTAATTTTAGTGTAAAGGCAGCGGTAGCAGGCCGGCCGTAAGTCAAAATAATTCAGAAACCCGTTAATAAAAGAATTGTCCAGCCCTCTTAAGATATATTGGCGGCCGTTGCTAAAGGCTGCCGCAGTAGACCATAATTTCCAACCTTGTTGTTTATGACGGAAATTAATTCTAACTAATTTAGAAACAAACCGCTCCTCCAGATATTTTACGTAGCGGGTAAAAAGCCCTGCAGATGGAACGCCAAAACAGATCAAGTCGCAGGTAAACAGAAGTTCGCGCTCCTTCCCAACGACGGCATCAAGCCCTGCTATCTGGCAGG
>CAZEBD010000121.1:3091-3431 GCA_964510625.1 uncultured Planctomycetales bacterium | reverse complement strand
CAGATAATAAACCGGTATAGAGTCTAAGCTTGCGGATAATTCATGCTCTCCGCTGGAGGCTTGGGCAAAAGTATAGCCGCCATCTACCCCGGTAACCAAAGTTTTCTCGCCATCCAGGGTAATTGCCACGCCAGCTACCCCTTTTTCTCCTAAGGAATATCCGCCATCTTCATTTGTATCTTCGAAAACTATACCGCGGATCTCTGACCGCGAAGTAATCCCGAAATAAACCCGGTTGGCATCCGCATTGGCAATCGGGATTTCCTGGGTCACCGGGACAGTAAGTATGTAACCTGCCGGAATGCTTCCGGTATCTAAAGTAATATAGGCGGTTTTACCG
>CAZEBD010000121.1:1615-3081 GCA_964510625.1 uncultured Planctomycetales bacterium | reverse complement strand
CACCTTGTTAAACTTGAAATATCCCAGCTCATCGGTAATCTGGGATTGTTTCTTACCCAGCCAGACCTTGACCCCGAAGACCGGCGGCTCATTACGCTCCATCAGGCCGTTGGAGTTATAATCCTTAAAAACATATCCCTGAATGCTTGATACCGCATCCCAGCGCAGCCCGGTATTCCAAAGCAGCTTCATTCCAACATTAAAACTGGCTTCGATTCTGCTGGGCACTCCGGTGTTTTCCTTCCAGACATTCCTGATCCTGGCGGAAGCATAAACCTCCTGGCCCTCAGACGGGCGGTAGGATAATTCACCATAGCCTTCGACATAATCCTCTCCGGCTAAAAATGACAATGGGGAACCAGCCCGCTCTTCATCACGCCAGGTAAAACGCATTGACCCCCAAAAAGGAGTTTTACCGATCCGATCATACCAATCAAACCCGGTCTCGGTAACGTTGGGCCGGACGTGATTATCGGTATTGCGCTCAGTCAGCCAGTTCAACTCGCGGTTAAAATAGTAATACAATGCTCCGATCAGGTGGTACCGTAAACCGGCGTAAAACTTTTCATTAACATAATCCAAAGACGGAGCAGAAAAATTCCGGTTATCCTGATGCGTATATCTTAAATAAGTAGACAGGTCCCTGCCGAACAACGAGAATAACCGGTTGATCCCAGCCCCGGATGATTGATACCTGATCTGCGATATTTTACCCAGGTCATTCTGCAGGGTATAGTTAGCCTCTAAGCTGGTCAACGGGTCTAATTTATAGGTAAGGGTAGAGTCTAAATCCTCATTCAGGCGGTCGGGATTATCCGTTGCCGGATAAAGCCGGTCGCGGTAAATATCAAACCGCTGGGTATAAGTCAGCTTATCCGTGGGGCGCCAGTTCAAATTCAGGAGCGCCCCCAGTTCACCCTGGCGCCAGCCGTTGCCGGTGATGCTCACAAACTGTTTATCGATATCCCTCAATTGCAAATTAAGATAAAGGTCCTTACCGTTATAACGGCCGGTAAATACCTGGGCTAAATTTTTCGTGTCACTGGCGATTTCATAAGTGTAACTTTGCTTATTAAAATTCCAGCTGCCGATAAAATCATATGCGTACTCATTAAGGAAGGGCTGCCGGTCACGCCCCCAGCCGCGGGCTACACTGAATTTATAATTCTGCCATTTATAAGGGGAAAAATTTAAATTGAAACCGCTGATAAAAGAATGCTGGGCTTTCCAGTCGGTCGAAGATAATGTCCCGTAGACCCCGCCGTTTTCCCTGCCCCAGAAGACCGTATAATCAAGTTTATTATTAAACGCCGGTGAATTAAAATAAACACCCCGCAAGTCCGCCCCCGGGATAGCCAGATTATTCAGGTAAGGGTTATAATCCCCGGCCCGCAGCCGCCAACCCTTAAAATCTCCGATTTTGCCGTCGGTAATTCCGGCTGAAACATAAGTCATATCCGTAGTAC
>CAZEBD010000121.1:0-1605 GCA_964510625.1 uncultured Planctomycetales bacterium | reverse complement strand
GCTGGGCAGGACGCGTTCAGTAATCGCAGCATCCAGCAACCCATAAGGCGTGGCTCCATCCATGCGTAAATTATGGATCCAGGAATAATCCCCCTGGCGCTGGATTGCCCCTAAGTTCTGGCCGGTATAATAAGAATACCAATCCAGATTATAACGCAGGCGGAAATTGCCCATTACCTGCTCCTCCCTGCGCATAATCTCTTCCAGGGTCGGGGCATCAGGAATCGGCATGATCCCGGTGCACTCAATACTGCTGCGCCCATAATCATCCCAGACAATTATAGTCGCCGGGCCCCGGCCTTTAGCCATTACTGATATTTCGTTATCATTTATTTTTTCCGCGTAAAGCAATTCCGGATCGACTACCAGAAAACGCGTAATATTACTGCCGCTGAGAATAATATATTTACCTTCCTGAATTTCTATCGGCTGCAAAAGAGAAAGGCTGGGATCATTAAGCAAATATCTTAGCGGGGATTTTTGTCCGGTTACCCGGTTAGTGGCGCTTCCCGGCAGCTCTGTTTCAGGAACAAAAACCTGGGAAGGCATAAGCCCCGTATCTTTTTCCAGGGTTTCTTTGACTTTTGCCCGGTTTAAGATATTTTCCATAACCGCCTGCCGGTCCAGGCCCAAAGCGGCAGGTGCGGCTGGTTCTGAGACCCCGGAAATAAGTTCCAGATAATAAATAGCCGGCGGATATCCCGGCTCAGCCAGAAGCGCCCGGTTAAATTCATCCCTGGCTTTAGGTAAATCGCCTTCTTTGAAATCCTTAATCCCTTCTTCGCAGAGGAATTCGGCAATCTGGCTGTAAGCAAAAACTGAATGCGGATTTAAAACGGAAATTGATAAAACGAAAACCAAAAGGCAGGTGGCAAAAAAAGAGGTGGATTTTACTGAAAAAACGCAAGCAATCATTTTACTGAAGCCGGCCGATCTGAACAACCCGGTTATTCTCTCCGATAGTAACCGCGGCCTCCCTGGTCACTACCGGCCCCCTCCCCATACCGGCATCCGCCAAAGCCTTACCCAGATCGACGGTGATCACTAAATCGTAGTCGCCGGCAGGGATCCGGCCCTTCCAGGTTCCCAATAATTTACCTTTACCTGCGGCAAAAGTATAAAGATTATTGAATGCGCCGCGGGCCAGGACTAACCCCTGACTGTCCATCAGGCTGAAATTTCCGGCAGTAGTAATATCGGTATTGCCGGTATTTTCAAAATCCAGAGTAATCTCTAAAGCGTCTTCTTCCGCAGCCGGCTGCCGGATATCTAAATTACCGATCTTGGCTGATCTTTGCGCAGTGCCTTTTACTTCCACATAAAACAAAGTAGCTACCCGGACATTGACATCTAATCCGGCCGAGCGTCCGCCGCCGGATAACTCTCCCTTGCTAAGTAAGGTCTCAAAAAACAGGGTCGCATAACGGGAACCGGTAGCATCAGGCGGGACGGTAATAGAATAATTTATTTTCTGCTTGCCGTATGCCGGCACAACGACCTGAGCCGGAGAAAAAGTTATCCAGGGACAGGCCGAAACCGGGGTAGAATTTGCCGGGAGAAATTCCTTAGCGCCTGAGCCGCCGGCCAGGTAATACCAATCTTCTA
>CAZEBD010000120.1:0-3513 GCA_964510625.1 uncultured Planctomycetales bacterium | reverse complement strand
CCCCCGGATTATCCCGGTATATTTAGAGGTCCGCCCTGAACCTTTGGAGGTGTTTGCTAAAAGGTTTATCGGTGCCCTGCTCTATAATTTCCTTTTAAACAGCGGCCTGCCCTTAAAGGAGGACCTGGGCTATCTTATTCTTAAATCTTTTCGTTACCTGCCCAGGACTTGCGAAAAAATAAATTTTATCCTTGCTGAGCTTAGCCGCCGCAAAAAATTAAATATTATTCCCGAACTTTTTGACCTTTCGGAATCGGTCCACCAGGAAACCGGAAAATTCACGGTCTTGTTCTTAGATGAGTTCCATAATTTAGAGGAGCTGGGAGTAAATAATCTGTACCGGGAGTGGAGCAAGCTTTTGGTTGTGCAGAAAAATACGCTTTATTGCCTGGCCAGTTCCCGGATGTTTAAGACCCGGGTAATCCTTTCTAAACAGCTTTCTTTGTTGTTCGGTAATTTTGAAATCATTACTATTGAACCGTTCGATATCCATGCCTCCGGCCGTTACCTTGACCAGCATCTTCCCAGCTTAAAATTAAACCCGGAAATCAAAGATTTTATCATTAACTTTACCGGCGGCTATCCGCTGTATCTGGAATTGATCGCCGATGCTTTAGCCAAAACTGATCCGGCGGTCAATCTGGCGGATGTGCTCGAAGACCTTCTGTTTAATACCTCCGGCATTCTCAACCAAAGATTCTCCAACTATATCAAACGATTTTTAGATACCGGGGTAAGTAACGATTATGTTTCGATATTGCATTTGGTGGCTTCCGGGCGAAACCGGATCAAAGATATCGCCCATATTTTACATAAACAAAAAAAGGAGCTGGCGGTCAGGACTAACCATCTCCTGGAGCTGGACGCGATTACCCGCAGCGGAGATTTTCTTCAGGTCAGCGACCGCCTGTTTGCTTATTGGCTGCGTTTTGTCTATCAACAAAAGCTGCAATCTTTATCATTTGATGCTAATAATCAGAAAGAGAAATTCCGCGAGAATATCCAGAAGTTGATCCGGGAATTTAAAGCCTGCGCCCAGAAACCTTTATCTAACCGGGTCTGGGAGTTGTTGCAGTTATTTGAAGATGACCTGGTGCAGATCGAACGTAAAAAGATCCGCTTGAACCATTTCCGTGAAGTCAAACCTTTGGTTTTCGGACAGCGTTTTTTAAAATACGGGTTACTCGGCCGTTCAAGCGAAGCGCTCTGGATCATGGCGATTAAGCCTGAGGCATTAACCGAGCAGGATATCGCGGAGTTTGCCAAAGAATGTAAAAGGTACCATCATAAATCTCAGCGTAAGATCATGGTCACTTTAAAAGAAGTTGACCCGAATGCGCGTTTAAGGGCGTTGGAAGAGAAGATCTGGACCTGGGATTTAAACAGTTTAAATCAGATGCTGGATTTATTTTCAAAACCGCGGGTAATCGTATGAGTTGGGACCATCTGGAGAAGGTAAAAATCGGGGTGATTTCGGATACCCATATTACCGAACGCGCCCAGCATCTTCCGGTGCAGGTGATCGCGGATTTTAAAAACGTAGATTTAGTCATTCATGCCGGGGATATGGTAAATTTAGCGGTGATCGATGAGTTGAAAAATATCTGCCCCCAGGTGCTGGCGGTAGCCGGAAATATGGATCAGGATGCGGTGCGTAAAAAATACCCGGTAAAGGAGATTCTGGAGATATTGGGTTGGCGGATCGGCCTGATGCACGGAGCAGGCCCGGCGCTTGGCCTTATGGATCTGGTCAAGGATGCTTTTAAAGATGATCATTGCGACTTGGTCATTTTCGGCCATTCGCATAAACCGGTAAATACCTGGATTGACCGGGTTTTATTTTTTAATCCGGGAAGCGCCACCGATTTAAGCGCAGCCTATAATTCTTACGGCTTGATCGAATTAAAGAGGAAGGCTCAAGCGGCTGGCTCAAGCGGCGATGAACATAATGCAATCGAAGCAAAAATAATTAAAATCGAAAATGGATAAGCTTTGGGCTCCCTGGAGGATGAAATATATCAGTGCAAAAAGAAAGGCCGGAGGCTGCGTTTTTTGCTTGGCGCAAAAAGAACGTTCTACGGATTACCTGATCTTTAAGAGCAGAAAATGTATTTGTTTGCTGAATATTTATCCTTATAATAACGGGCACCTTTTAATTTCTCCCCGGCGGCATATCGGGGATATCGGTAAATTAAATGCGCTTGAAGCGATGGATATGTTTGCCTGCCTGAAGCGGGCTAAAGGACTTTTGGATAAGGTCCTTAAGCCCCAAGGCTATAATATCGGTTTTAACCTTAACCGTCCGGCCGGCGCCGGAATTACCGGGCACCTGCATTTGCATCTGGTGCCGCGCTGGGAAGGGGACAGTAATTTTATGCCGGTGATCGGCGATACCAAGATCGTCTCGCAATCCCTGGATGAATTAGCAAAACTTTTAAAGAATGCCGACAAATAAAATCAGTGAATTCGAAAATCAGTTCTTAGCGCCTTATGCGATGAAAAGCTCAGATACCCGCGGCCGCCTGTATCCGCAGGAGGAGCATCCATACCGCACATGCTATCAGCGTGACCGCGACCGTATCATTCATTCGGCTGCCTTCCGGCGCCTGGAGTATAAAACCCAGGTTTTTGTAAACCATGAAGGTGATTATTACCGCACCCGCCTGACGCATAGCATTGAAGTTGCTCAGATCGCCCGGACCATCGCCGGGGCACTGAGGCTGAATATGGACCTGACTGAAGCCATTGCTTTGGCCCATGACCTGGGGCATACTCCGTTTGGCCATTCCGGTGAGGATATCCTTAATGAACTGATGGCGCATTCCGGCGGTTTTAACCATAATCTGCAGGGGCTAAGGGTAGTAGACATTCTGGAGGAGCGTTACCCGGAATTTTGCGGTTTGAATTTAAGCTGGGAGGTCAGGGAGGGGATCGTCAAGCATTCCTCTGTTTTTGATATCGCGGTTAAAATAAAAGAATTCTACCCCAGCCGCATGCCGACACTGGAAACCCAGTTAGTGGATGTGGCCGATGAAATTGCTTACGATAACCATGATTTAGATGACGGCCTGGCCTCCGGATTGATCAAAGAAAGCGATTTAGAGTGCCTGGAGATCTGGCAAAAAATAAATCGCACGATTGACCAGAAATATGCTAAAATTAACCCGGAGAAACGTAAATACTTAGTTATCCGCGGTTTAATCGACCTGCAGGTTACTGATTTGATCACGCAGACCCAGTCGCAGATCAAACACTGCAAGATTAAAAAATATACGGATGTGCATAAGCTCAGGCATAAGCTGGTAGGTTTTAGCGATAAGGTCAAAGAGCTGAGAAAACCGCTGCGGCAGTTTCTCATGCAGAAACTTTATCACCATTACCGGGTAGTGCGGATGAGTACCAAGGCTAAGCGTTTTATCCGGGAATTGTTTTGCGAATACCTTAAACGCCCGGCGCAGCTGCCGATGGAGATGCAGGCCAGCGGAACGGTGATTTGCGGCGGCCACTTCGCAA
>CAZEBD010000119.1:0-3532 GCA_964510625.1 uncultured Planctomycetales bacterium | reverse complement strand
TCCCATTCTAAAGCTCCGACTTTAGAGAGCTGTCCGGAACTGGCAGCTAACATCACTTCTACAAGATCCGATTTTAACCTAGGCAGGATCGCCTGAGTCTCCGGATCGCCGAAACGCACATTAAACTCTAAAGCCTGCGGGCCTTCTTTAGTCAGCATTACCCCGGCATACAATACCCCACGGTAATCGATTCCTTCTTTAGCCAAGCCATCAATCGTCCGGTAGATTATTTTATCCATTATTTCTGCCAAAATTCCCGGAGTAACTACCGGGGCCGGAGAATACGCCCCCATGCCTCCGGTATTCGGGCCCTGGTCAAAATCATACACCCGTTTGTGGTCCTGGGCGCTGGCTAAAGCGATGACCTGCTTAGAATCGGTGATCACCAGGATCGAAGCCTCCTGGCCGCTTAAACAATCTTCAATAATTATTTTTTTGCCGGCTGCGCCGAAAATTTTATCCTGCATAATCGAGGTTACGGCGTTTTTGGCCTCATCAATAGTCTTAGCCACGACTACTCCTTTACCGGCAGCCAGCCCGTCGGCTTTGACCACGCAGGGAGCACCGTTTTCTTCAATGTATTTTTTGGCTTTATCCGGATGGTCAAAGATTTTGAATTTAGCCGTAGGAACTTTATATTTGGCCATTAAGGTTTTAGAGAAAACTTTACTGGCTTCTAAATTTGCGGCGCGCCTGTTCGGCCCGAAAATTTTTAATCCGGCTTTAGTAAATTCATCGGCAATACCTAAAGCCAACGCCTGCTCCGGCCCCACCACCGTCAGGTCGATCTTTTCCTTCCGGGCAAATTTGAGCAATCCCTCAACATCATCAGCTTTAATCTCAATACATTCGGCGATTTGGGCGATCCCGCCGTTACCCGGCGCACAAAAAAGTTTATCGCAGAGCTTGGATTGGGAGATCTTCCAAACTAAAGCATGCTCTCTTCCACCTGAACCAATTACTAAAATTCTCATAATTTATTCTTCCTTAAGAGCCCAAGTTAATTGCGCCAAACATCTCTAGAGATTACCTGAACCTCACCCACATACTTAGATCAAAAAGCGATCTGATCAAAAATGACTTTAAGAAAATGATCACCAGGATCGCGATTACCGGTGAGATATCGATCCCAAACCGGAAATTCAAAGGCAGAACCCTTCTAAACGGCGCCAAAATCGGCTCGGTAGTCTTATACAAAAACTGCACAATCGGGCTGTTAGGATCCGGGTTTACCCAGCTGATCAGAGTCCGGATAATCACTAACCAGTAAATTACGTTAAGCAGAATATCCAGGACCTGAGCTATAGCAGTTATAAGATTAGACATAACAAACATTATGTTAAACCCGGGAGATTAAACCCGGTGACCTCCCCATCTTCTGAGCCGCCACCGTCTGCGCATGTTTGATCGAGCGGTTAAAAGCATCTTTTAATGAGCCTTCTAAACGTGATTTCTCCTCTTGCGTAAGCCCGTCTTTAATCTTTAAGTCTTTGACCTCCTGCGCGCCACTCATAGTAATCTTCACTAAGCCGTCACGGCTTTGCATATCGAAATTCGTCTCCTCTAAGATGCGTTTAACCTCCTGCATCTTTTTCTGCATTTCAAATAAACCCTTCATCTTGTCAAACATTTCTATCCTTCCTGTTAGAGGAACATGATCAAATTACGCTTTAATCATTACTAAAAGCATCTTAAAACGCTTAACCGCTTTTAAAGCATGCGGCTGGTTAGCCGGCATAATAATCGCCTTTCCGGCGGCCAAAGAATGCTCTTTGCCTGCGATATTAACCTGGGCCTGGCCGTCTATGATATAAACCAACGCATCAAACGGAGCCGAATGTTGGCTTAATCCCTGTCCCTGGCCAAAAGCAAACAGCGAAACCGTACCTTTATCTTTTCTGATAATCTCTTTGCTGACAACCGCCCCATCCTGGTAATCAACTAAACTACTCAACTCTCCGGCTTCTCCAAAGATATCGGCCATTTTACTGCCTGCCTTTCGGATAAATGATCCTGGCGTTCTTAATCCCGCCTTTTTCCAGCGTTTTAATCATGGCGTTAGCCCAAAGAACCAAATCTTTTTCCGGCAGGTCTACCGGCCGTCCCGGTTCCGGATAATCTGCGCCGGTCAAAACTTTGGTATACACCCTTACCGGATTACCCAACGGATCCTGATAAGCGATATAAAGCGTGCCGGCTGGCTGGCTGGCAAAGGTATTTGCAAATAACTTATCCCACTCCCGCCCGCTCACGCAATCCGTCCTTACCTGATACTGGTCTTTGAGCAGGTTAATCGGAGCTAAAATTTTCTCACAGGCCTTTCGATCCGCAAGTTTCGTGACCGTATTCATCACAAAAGCTGTGCCCTGTTCATTCCTAATCAAAACCTCTACCAAAGCATAGCGATCCTGAGCAAAAGACAAAGAGCTAAATATGAAAAGCCCGGTTAAAACCAGCAATATTTTCTTCATTTTACTCTGATAATCAAAATATAAAAAATAACAATCCCCAGGCTGTCGATCAAGATATCCCCCGCCGCACAATACCTGCCCAAAACAAAATGCTGATGGATTTCATCCGAAATTGCATAAAACAAGGCAAGTGACGCCGGATAAATAAACAGGCTAAGCCTGCTTATTTTAAATGACCCCTTAAATGCCCGGTACAGAAGAAAGGTCAGAATAAAATACTCGCTGACATGGGCGATTTTCCTGAAAAGATAATCGTATTCCAGCTCGGTTTTAAGATATGGGATACTGGAAAAATAAAAAATCAGGCCTGCCCAGGCAAGCGGCGGCAGCCACAGCTTAATTAATTTCACTAAGGTTACTCCTTACTTCTTTTCTTCCTTGCTCTTAATCGGTAAGAACCCGGCCATTTCACCGATAACATTTACCAGCTCCGTATTGGCCGGAATGACAATCTTAGCGTTATTCACTAACGACTTTTCCACCGCTTCAAGTTTACGTAATACCTGGGCATTGCCGGTAAAATACCTTTCGGCTGCTTCGTTAACTAATTTTATCGCTGCGGCTTCTCCTTCGGCCTCTAAGATCCGCGCCTGTTTGACACCTTCGGCTTTTTTGATCTCGGCGCGTTTCTGGCCGTCGGCAGCGGTTTCCGTAGCCGTAGCATAATCGATGGCGGCAATTTTTTCATTTTCCGCCTTAACTACTTTATTCATCGTCTCCTGGACATCTTTAGGAGGATCGATCTCTTTTAACTCGGTCCGAACAATCTCTAAACCCCAGCTGGCGGTCTCTTCGCAAAGAGTCTTATGCAGCTCGGCATTGATCTTGCCTCTTTCGCTGTTAGCGGATTTTAAAGTCAGCGTACCGATAATATTTCTTAAAGTGGTACGGGCTAAATTCACGATCTGCCATTGATAATTATTCACGCTATACTGGCAGTTTTTAACATCGGTTTCGCTGGCCTTGACCTTGAAATAGACCTGGGCATCGACTTTAGCATTCAAATTGTCGTTAGTGATGATTTCCTGCGGTTCGGCATCCACCATCTGTTCGGTAATATT
>CAZEBD010000118.1:0-3553 GCA_964510625.1 uncultured Planctomycetales bacterium | reverse complement strand
GCCGCAGTAATCAAACTTAAGGCTCCGTTATCTAAGGGAGACACGGTCAAGATCAAAGGGCACACCACTGACCTTACCCAATTGGTCACCTCGATGCAAATCGACCGTGTGGACATCGACCGCGCCAAAAAAGGGGATGAAATCGGCCTTCAGGTCAGCTCCCGCGTCCGCCAGACCGACAAAGTCTACAAGCTCTAATTCCGGGGACACAACACTTAATTCTCCCCTTGACAAAGCCTTTTTTATCATATATACTTGTTTCTGTAGATATATAAAAACATATATTTAAAGAAATGAGACTACCAGAATTCGTAAAAAAATATGGCCGCCAACCCTTGATTGATTCCTCAACTTTTGCTTTACAGCAAAAGGATCCGCAAGGGCTTCGCTGTGACGTACAATATTGGCGTAAACAGGGGCACCTCATTCCTCTAAAAAAAGGAATTTACGTCTTTAGCGAAGACCTGCGTAAGCAGGCTTTATCTACCGGATACATTGCCAACTACTTGCTTTCTCCTTCATATTTAAGTTTAGAATATGCGCTTAGCTATTACGACCTTATTCCGGAAAAGGTTACTGTTTATACTTCAATTACAACCCAAAAAACAACAACTTTCAGAACTCCCATCGGAATCTTTGAATACCGCTCAGTAAAAGAAAGCCTTTTGAGGGGATTTACTAAAGCCAACGATACTGTCAAAGACTATTTTATTGCTACCCCTGAAAAAGCTATCCTGGATTTTTTCTATTTTCATCAAAAACTCAAAGGCGAAACTGGTGAATTCCAAGCATACCGATTCCAAAACCTTGAAATTATTAACTTAAAAAGATTTAACCAATTATCGGGCATTTATAATAAAAAAGTTAAGCGGATCAGCCGATTATTTTTAGAATTCCTACGGCAGGAACGCAAAAATTATAAAACATTAAAATGAGAGACTACATTAAATCAATTGTAGATAAAAGCCTTACTCAGAATGAAAACTTTAATAAGGTCCGGGAATATATTCAATCATATTTACTCTACGTTATCTATAAAAAGAAACTCTTTCAAAATCTAATCTTTACCGGCGGGACAGCGCTGCGTTTTTTGCATAAAATCAGGCGCTTCTCTGAAGATATTGATTTTTCTCTTTCTATTAACTCCAAAAACTATGATTTTGAAGAAATGGTCCGGGGAATTCAACACGAATTTAAACTGGCTGGTTACGATATTGATATCAAACACAGTACCGAACGTGCCGTAGATAGCGCATTGTTAAAATTTCCAGGTATTCTTTTTGAAGCGGGTTTAAGCCCATTAAAAGATCAGAAAATCGCCATTAAAATGGAGGTTGACACCAATCCCCCTAAGGGGGGCAAAGAGGAAAATTCAGTTTATAACGGGCTATTTACCTTCTTCATGGTTCATTACGACTTGCCATCTTTATTTGCGGGAAAAATGCACGCACTATTATGCCGTAAATACACCAAGGGCCGTGACTGGTATGATTTATTGTGGTATCTGGGAAAATCTAATGAATTAGAACCGAATTTCACCATGCTGAATAATGCTATGGCGCAGACAGAAAAAGATCCAGTTATTTTTACCTCTAAGAATTGGAAAGAAGAGCTTAAAAAAACTGCGCAAAAAACTGACTTTGACCAGGTTAAATTAGATGTCGGCCGTTTTCTTGAAAGGGATGAGGAATTGGAGTTTTTGGAATTAAAAACATTCACAAATCTTTTAAAATAACAGGGAATTAAGTGTTGTGTTTCCCGAATCAACATTTTGTTCCTTAATCGCAACAATCCGGATTTTTGCCTTTTAATCGCCTAATTTCTAACCCAGGCCAAACCGCCTTAATTATCCTATCTTTTTGATTTACAAGCCATTACAATCGTGTTAAAATACTTCAAATCTCCTTAAAACTTGGCACGGAAACTGCTGTTATAGAATGTATATGACAATTATGGACATACTAGGACATACATTGACAATACAAGAAAAGGGAGATTAACAGTGGCTAACGGAAAAATGACGATTACAGATGTTGCAGACCGCATCGGGGTAACCGCCAAAACCATTATGCGGTGGGAAAAATCAGGAAAAGTCAATAAACCCAAGCGCGATTGGCGCCGTTGGAGGGTTTATGATAAAGAAGACTTTAAAAAGCTCAAAGCCTTTAAAGAAACCGTCGTTTACCTTGAGGAGAATCCAAATGTCGCCTAAACCTACTATCCTTACCTATATATTAGCCTTCGGGCTCCTAACTAACGTATTAATAGCGCCTGCCTTAGCCGAAGAGAAGATCAAAGGCCAGCCGATGCTGTCAAGCGAAAAAGGCGGCTACACCTTAGCCATACCTTCAGATATCCCCGGCTACGAAGCCAAAACCAGCTCTTCAGAGTTTGACCCGGTTAAATACACCCTGGGCGCCGATGATGTCATCGAGATCGTGGTCATGCGCCACCCGGAGTTTAGCGGTATCTTCCCGATCAACTCCGAAGGTAAGATCCAGTATAAATTTGTCGGGGATATCGATGTCAAAGGCTCCACCAAAAAGCAGGTAGAGGAAAAATTAGTCAAAGCCCTTTCCAGCTACTTGGTCAAGCCCGAAGTCAGCGTCACGATCACCGAATATAAGAGTAAATTTGTTTTTGTCTTAGGCGAAGTCGGCCAACCCGGAAAATATTACATTAAGTCCGATACCATTTCGGTAAGGGACGCCGTAGTCAACGCCGGCCTGCCCACATATTCAGCAGCGATGCGTAAATGCAGCCTGATCACCCCGGATAAAACCGGCAAAGTCAATAACCGCCCGGTAAATATCTACGCTATTCTTTACATCGGGGACCTTAGGCGTAATGTTGATATGTACCCGGGAGACGTCCTGTATGTGCCATCAACCGTGATGGCCAAAATTATAAGGATTATCAGCCCTGTGGCTACAACTGTCGGCCTGGCATCAAGCCCGGCAGAGAATACTTCAACCGTAAAAACCGCCGCCAAGACTTTGGCACTATAATCGGGGGACACAACACTTAATTACGAAAGGAAATTATGGAAAATTCTGAATCCCAAAAGCAGCAAAACCCGATTGATTTCTTAAAAATATTCTTCCGCCGCCGGTGGCTGTTCATCGCCCCCACATTTATCGGCTTTGTTATCGGCATTGTCGCTTGCTTCCTGGTACCGCGTTATTATGAAGCCAGCTCACTCATCCTGGTAGAAGAAGAGAAGATCATTAACCCGATGATCCAGGGTTTAACCGTCTCAACCTCCATGGTTGACCGGATGCAAACGATTAAAGAGATGCTCTTGGGCTGGAACAGCTTAGTAGAACTCACCAAAAAACTCAATCTTGCTCAAAACGTGCAAACCCAGGCTCAATTCGAGCGGTTAATTATGGCCCTAAGAAGCAGCATCAGTATTCAAATGCGCGGAGTAAATATTATTAAAATCGCCTACACCGGCCGCGACCCCGAAGAAACCCGGGTAATTACTCAAACTTTAGGGGATATCCTGGTCGATGAGAACATGCGCAAGCAGACTAAAGAAGCCGATGTGGCC
>CAZEBD010000117.1:323-3603 GCA_964510625.1 uncultured Planctomycetales bacterium | reverse complement strand
TGTTTATTTTAGGAAGGGGAGGTTTCCCTCTCTGAGGGAAACCTCCCCTTTATTATCCTAATAAGGCCATTTCCAGCCGCGGATCTCCGGCATATCCTGGCCGTGAACCATAATGTACTGCTTATGCTCGATCAGCTTATTATGCAGCCAATCCTTAGCATGCGCCGCCTGGGCCTGAAGCCTGCCGACCCGGTCGATCACATCATCGGCCAGGTTGAAACGGTCGATCTCATTAAGCACGGTCATGTCAAACGGAGTGGTAGTGGTACCTTCCTCTTTATATCCGCGCACATGCACATTTTTATGATTGGCCCGTCGGTAAAGCAGGCGATGGATCAGCCAGGGATAACCGTGAAAAGCAAAAATTACCGGCTTGTCCACGGTAAACAAACTGTCAAAATCCTTATCCGCAAGCCCATGCGGATGCTCACTCTGCGGCTGCAGAGTCATCAAATCCACAACATTGACCACTCTTATTTTCAGATCGAAAAACTGCTGCCTTAAAATATCCACCGCCGCCAGCGTCTCCATCGTCGGCACATCCCCGGCGCAGGCCATCACCACATCCGGATCAGCTCCGTGATCATTACTTGCCCAATCCCAGATACCGATGCCTTTAGTGCAATGCTTAATCGCCGCATCCATACTTAAATATTGTAACCCCGGATGCTTACCGGCAATTACCACATTTACATAATGGCGGCTGCGTAGGCAATGGTCGGTTACCGAAAGCAGGGTATTGGTATCCGGCGGCAGATAAACGCGAATAATTTCTGCCTTTTTATTTACCACATGATCAATAAAACCCGGATCCTGGTGCGAAGAGCCGTTATGATCCTGCCTCCAGACATGGGAGGTTAAAAGATAATTTAATGAAGCGATCGGACGGCGCCAGGGAATATGTTTAGAGGTCTTCAGCCACTTGGCGTGCTGATTAAACATAGAATCCACAATATGGATAAACGCCTCGTAGCAGGAAAAAAATCCATGCCGGCCGGTAAGCAGGTATCCCTCAAGCCACCCCTGGCAGGTATGCTCGCTTAAAATCTCCATCACCCGGCCATTAACCGCCAGGTGGTCATCCTCCGGTAAAATTTTTGCCAGCCAGGTGCGATCAGTCACATCCAATATGGCGCCTAAGCGATTAGAGGTAGTTTCATCCGGACCGAAAACACGGAAGTTTTTACTTTTTAGGTTTTCTTTCATTACATCGCGTAAAAATACACCCATTATTTTAGTCGGTTCAGATTCAGCCACTCCGGGTTTATCCACCTTCACCGCGTATTTACGGAAATCCGGCATTTTTAAATCCCGTAACAGGAGGCCGCCGTTAGTATGCGGGTTATCACTCATCCGCAATTTTTTCTTTGGCGCTAACTCCGCTAATTCATTAATTAATTTACCATTCCGGTCAAAAAGCTCTTCGGGTTTATAGCTTTTCATCCATCTGGCGAGGGCAACAATATGCTTAGGCTTCTCCGCCATCTCGGCAAACGGCACCTGATGACTCCGCCAATAACCCTCAGTTTTTAACCCGTCGATGCTTTTAGGCCCGGTCCAGCCTTTAGGTGTATTTAAAACAATCATCGGCCAAATAGGGCGCTGGGTATGCTTTTTATCACTGCGAGCCTTTTTCTGGATAGCTTTGATCTCGGCAAAAACCAGATCCAAAGTCTTAGCCATCAACTTATGCATTTTTTCAGGTTCAGCGCCTTCGACAAAATAAGGCTTATAACCGTGGCCGGCAAAAAATGTTTTGAGCTCATTTTTACTGATCCGCGCCAGGATCGTGGGATTAGATATCTTATAACCGTTTAAATGCAGAATCGGCAACACCGCGCCATCAGTAACCGGGTTTAAAAATTTATTGGAATGCCAGGCAGTAGCTAATGGCCCAGTCTCTGCTTCTCCGTCTCCGACAACACAAGCTACAATCAAATCCGGGTTATCGAATGCCGCCCCATAAGCATGCGACAAAGAATAACCTAACTCTCCTCCTTCATGCATCGAGCCGGGGGTTTCTGCGCCGACATGGCTGGGGATCCCTCCGGGAAAAGAGAATTGCCTAAAAAGCTTCTTCATCCCTTCCGCATCTTCCGAGATATCAGGATAATACTCGCTATAAGCACCTTCTAAATAAGCGCAAGCCACCAGCCCGGGCCCGCCATGGCCGGGCCCGGTAATATAAATCATATCCAAATCATATTTTTTGATCAGGCGGTTAAGGTGAACGTAAATGAAATTCAGCCCAGGGGTAGTCCCCCAATGCCCTAACAAGCGCGGTTTAATATGTTTAAGCGCCAAAGGCTCCTTAAGTAAAGGATTATCCAAAAGATAGATCTGGCCAACGGAAAGATAGTTAGCCGCCCGCCAGTAAGCGTTGATTTTTTTTAATTCTTCGTTTTTATCCATTTAAGCATAATCATAACAGTTAACCGTAAATTGTCAAGATGAGCGGATTACTTTGCGGTATTCCGGTAAGGCTTAAGCATTTCTAAAAATTCAGGCATCACCGGATACCCTAAATCCACCGCCCGGTCGCAATACTTAATGGCTAAAGTGTATTTTTTCTGATGAAAATATACTCCTGCCAGATTAAAAGCTGCCCAAGCCGAACCAGGTTCGGCTTTCAGTGCTTTTTGACAGGCCTTCTCCGCTTCTTCAAACCTCCCCAGATTGCCATAAGCACTGCAAAGATTAACCCCGGCCCCGGGGAAATCCGGGTCGATTTTTAATAGTTTTTCGTAGATTACGGCTGCTTCAGCATGCCTGCCGATATTTCCGTATAAAACAGCCAGCAGATTATAGGCTTTCAGATAATCCGGTTTGATCCTTAGCGCCCGATTAACCAGGCCGATTGCTTCATGATATTTCTCAAAATTATTATATAAACTCGCCAGGTTAAAATAGGCCTCGTAATATCCGGGGTCGGTATTGATCGCTTTCTGGAAATCAAAAAAGGCTTTTTCGTCTTCCCCCCGGATCAAATATTCAGCCCCCCGGCTGTTATATGCTGTGGCGACTTCAGGATAATTACTGATCACATCATTCCATAAAGCCAGATTATCATGCCAGACCTGATTCCTTTGGCGGGTCATAAACGATAAGGCGATGATGATAAAAATAAATCCGGCGATGATCAAAGGCTTGATATTTAAACGATGTTTATATCTTGAATATATCCGGTTGAAGAACAAAGCAAGAATATAGAATAAACCTACTGAAGAGATGTAAAAATACCGGTCAGCGACTACCGAGATCGCCGTTTCAGTGGGGATAA
>CAZEBD010000117.1:0-313 GCA_964510625.1 uncultured Planctomycetales bacterium | reverse complement strand
CGGCAGGATGGTGATCAGAAAAAATAAAAAACCAAAAATCACCCCTTTCTTCTTCCGGCAGAGCCATAAACCTGCAACGATTAATATAAATATGGACAAAAATAGAAACCCATAAGTAAAAACCGGAATTTTGAGCAGATTATATGAATAAGGATAGATACAGGACAACTTAAAAGGGAAAAACATTTTGATGATATAAAACGATAGGGTAAACAAAGCCAGAAGAAAGTTATAAATAATATCCAAAGAGACATGCGCGGTAACATCACCATTAAAATACCTGATATAAAAAGTAACCAGCCCAAAAATAAGC
>CAZEBD010000116.1:0-3675 GCA_964510625.1 uncultured Planctomycetales bacterium | reverse complement strand
GGTTTAAGGTGATTGTCGGGCCTAAAGAAGCCGCCGGAATTCCTGCATTCTTAAAAAATCTAAATTAAGGTAATTATGCCCAAATTTAAAGTGACATTTCTTCCCGATAACCTGTCGGCCTTTGCCGAGAAAGATAAAACGATACTTTCTGCGGCGATCTCGGCCGGGGTGCATATTAACTCTAATTGTGGCGGAGACGGGATTTGCGGCCGGTGTAAAGTAGTGGTAAAAACCGGTCAGGTGAATACCCAACCTAACGGTTTAATCAGTCCTGCTGAAAGAAAAGATAATGTTTATTTGGCCTGCCTGACGACGGTTCAGAGCGACCTGGAGGTGATTATTCCGGATGCCTCGCGGCTTAATTTTGATAAGCTTACTCCGGAGGAGTTGGAGGAGCGTTTAAGCGGGCTGTATTCTAAAGCCGAAGATATCCCGTCCGTAAAAGCCAAAGATAAAGATAAACTGTTTAAACACTCGCCGTTTGCTACCAAATTGTACCTTAAGCTTCCTGAGCCTACCCTGGATGACAGCGTCAGTGATTTAGAAAGATTATACCGGGGGCTGCGTAAACTCGGCGGATTCAGCTCGATTGCCACCGGATTATTTAATATCCGCCAGTTGGGTGAATTATTGCGCGACTATGATTGGAAGGTCACGGTTACTTTAGCCCGGCGCGCCGAGAGTGTGGAGATTGTCTTAATCGAACCGGGCGACACCACCGGAAAAAATTTCGGGCTTTGTTTCGATATCGGCACGACGACCATCTCCGGCCAGTTGGTCGATTTAAACTCTAAAAAAATCCTGGGTACCAAAGCCGCTTATAACCAGCAGGCAGCTTTCGGCAGCGACGTGATTACCCGGATAGTGTATGCGGCTAAAACCGACGGACTTGAAAAGCTGCATGCTGCAGTTTGCGATACGATGAACCAGATCATCCGGGATTTAGTGGATGAACATAAGGTAGACCTGAATGATGTAAATTGTATTGTTTGTTCGGGCAATACCACGATGATTCATCTGCTTTTGAGTATGGATCCCACGCACATCCGCCGCCAGCCCTATGTGCCTACGGCAAATTTTATCCCGGTCTTGCGCGCGGCTGAAGCGGGTATTAATATTAATCCCCGGGGATTAATGAATTGCGTCCCGGGGGTTTCCAGTTATGTGGGCGGGGATACTACGGCCGGAGTTCTTTCCAGCGGCCTTTATCAGAAAGAGGATCCCTGCATATTGATCGATATCGGGACAAACGGGGAGATCGTCCTGGGTAACCGTGAATTTTTAGTCGCTTCTGCTGCCAGCGCCGGACCGGCTTTTGAAGGCAGCGGAGTGACCAGCGGTATGCGGGCCTCAAGCGGAGCAATTCAGAAGGTACAGATCAATAAAAAAGATCTGAGTATTAACTACTCAACTATTCAGGATAAACCGGCGCGGGGGATTTGCGGCAGCGGTTATATTGATTTGTTAAGTGAAATGTTAGATGCCGGAATCATCGATAAAAGCGGAAAAATTAAGATTGAAGGTAAGCGTATCCGGCAGTCGGATAACGGACGGGAGTTTGTCGTTTGCTTTAAGGGCGAAAATCAGGCAGCTGCCGATATTATCATTAATGAAGCGGATATCCAAAACCTTAAGCGTTCTAAGGGGGCGATCTATTCGGCTTGCGCGATTTTAGTCAGGCACCTGGGGCTTGATTTTCTATCGGTCTCAAAGATATTTATCGCCGGAGGATTCGGGACATACCTAGATATTTCCAAGGCCATCCGGATCGGGTTATTGCCGGACCTGGAGCGCTCTAAATTTGTTTTTATCGGTAATAGTTCGTTAGCCGGATCGCGTGAAATTCTTTTGTCGGCTCAGGCGCAGAATATGGCTGATAGGCTGGCGGCTAAGATCACTTATTTTGAATTATCGGTTGATCCGGCTTATATGGAAGAATACGGCCAGGCGTTATTTTTTCCGCATACGGATCTGGCGAAATTTCCGAGCGTGAGGTTTTGATGGGTTATGTTATTGCTTTGGCCGGCAAGGGTGGTACGGGTAAAACCACTCTGGCGGCATTACTTGTGCGGGTTTTAAAAGATAAAAAAGCCGGCTCGGTTTTAGCCATTGATGCTGACCCCAATAGTAATCTGGGGGAGCTTTTGGGTGTTGTAACCGGACAGAGCGTTGGTGAGATTTTAGATAGTATTTCGGCTGATCCGAATAAGCTGCCGGGCGGGATGACTAAAGAGCGTTTTATTCAGCACCAGGTTCAATCCGCGGTCCAGGAAAATGACGGTTTTGACCTTTTGAGTATGGGTAAGCCGGAGGGGCCGGGTTGCTATTGTTACGTCAACAATGTCCTGCGGGGGATGCTGGCTAAATTAATCAGTGATTATGATTATATTGTAATTGATAATGAGGCGGGCTTAGAGCATCTTTCAAGGCGCACTATGCGCCAAGCCGATCTTTTAATTGTAGTATCGGATGCCTCCAGTGTCGGGCTAAAGTCAGCCAAAAGGGTTATGGAGTTAGTGGGTAATTTAAAAATTGAAGTCAAAAAAAGCTTTCTTCTGGTCAACCGTTATCATCAGGGGGTTCTGCGGGATAGAATTAGAGAAACGAATTTAGAGCATTTAGGCAACCTGACTTTCGAGCCGCAGATTGAAGCATTGGGCCTCTTGGGTAAATCCATTTTTGATTTAAAACCGGATGCGCCGATTTTGGCGCAGCTTAATTCATTGGGAGAAAAAATATGGAAACACCATTAGTGCTTGATAAATGGCCGGGGGTAATTTCAACGGTAACTCTGGGAGCCGGAATTGGGGAGGGCGGCTCCCGCAGTAATCATATAAAGATCGGCGGGCAAAACACCATGCCGTTATTATTTAAAGAAGGGTCAAGTCCGAATAAGCCCCGGATTGCTTTTGAGGTCTGGGATATTCCGGCGGTTGATTTTGACCCGGAGTTAGTTACTGCCTATGGCAAAGCGATCAATGATCCGTTTAGCTGGGTGGATGCCTGTGTTAATCAGTATAAAGCGGAGTTACTTTGCGTAAGATTGCAGGGGGCGCATCCGGATTCGGGAAATAAGGGCCCGGATGAAGCAGCAAAGTTTGTTTCCAAATTATTAAGTAAAGTCAAGGTTCCCCTGATTATCATTGGCTGCGGTGATAATGCTAAAGATAACCTGGTTTTGCCTGCTTGTTCAGAGGCAGCCAAAGCTCAGCGTTGCCTGATCGGATCGGCTGTCCAGGATAATTATAAAACTTTGACCGCCAGTGTCCTGGCAGACGGGCACAGTATTATTGCTGAAAGCCCGATCGATATCAATATCGCTAAACAATTGAATATTCTGATCTCTGATATGGGCCTGCCTTTGGAGCGCATTGTCATTGACCCGACAATCGGGGCATTGGGCTATGGATTAGAGTATGCTTATTCGATTATGGAGCGGGCCCGGCTGGCCGCGCTTTCCGGTGATAAAACATTGGCGTCTCCGTTTATTTGTTTTGTAGGGCAGGAGGCCTGGAGAACCAAAGAAGCAAAGGCTATGCCTGAACAGGGGATTATTTGGGAGACGATTACGGCATCCAGCTTGATTCAGTCCGGAGCCGATATTTTAGTCATGCGCCATCCCAAAGCGGCGCAAAAAGTGAATAATTATATTCAGGCGCTTTTTAAGGAGTAAGG
>CAZEBD010000115.1:0-3700 GCA_964510625.1 uncultured Planctomycetales bacterium | reverse complement strand
GATCATCCGCAGAAAATCAATCGATGAGATCCGGGATTACGCGGTGAATAAATTGGGAATGCAGACTTTGCGCGATGATGCTTTCCAAAAAGTCAGGGAGGAACTGACCACCCTGGATGAAGCGATCAGGATTACCACCGAGGAATAGCCATGGAAATTTTCGGCAGGATGCTTATAATTTGCGATGACCAGCGCTGCATTGACAGCGTCGAGGATCGGCTGCTTGACCTGGGGGTGCGTTCGGTCTTTGTCGAATCTAGCCTGCAGGCTGGCATTGAAAGCTTAAAGCAGAGCAATTATGAACTGATTTTTATCAGACAAAAAATGCTCCAGAGCGCGATGTCGGCTTTGGTCGCGGAGCTTAAAGAGGCCGATCCGGATTGCTTGATCGTGGTTTTGTTGGATACTCCGGAAGATAAAGAAAAAATCAAAGAATTGGCAGAGTTGGATATTTACGCTTTTTTAAATCTTCCTCCGGATAGCGATAAATTAAAATTTATCGTGGAAAAAGGGGCCAAGCTGCATACGCAGCTATCGGCTAACCGTAAATTTTCGCAAGGCTTAAAAGAAAACAACCAGGCTTTAGAAAAACAGAATATATTGCTGGCCAGAAGGATTGAAGATGCCGCGGTCAACCTGAGCCGGCTTTATGATGACCTGCGTTCGACCTATATGCGTACGATTAAAGTTTTAGCGCAGGCCATTGATGCCCGCGACCATTATACCCACTCGCATTCGGAGAATGTGGCGCGTTTTGCCGTGGAGATAGGTAATTACATGAAGCTTCCGGAAAAAGATATTGAAATCATGCGCCAGGCATGCGAATTGCATGACCTGGGCAAGATTGGCGTGGAGGACAGCATATTGCTTAAAGGCTCGGCGCTTACCGAAAAAGAGTGGGAGCAGGTGCGCAAGCATCCGGTGATTGGGGCCCAGATCCTGGAACCGTTGACTTTTCTTAACGGAGTGGTAGACTTAGTTAAACAACACCATGAACATTATGACGGCTCAGGGTACCCGGATGGCCGAAAAGGCAGCGATATTCTTTTGTGCGCCCGGATCATCCATATTGCTGATGCTTATGAGGCCATGCGTTCGGCGCGTTCTTACCGCAAAGTACCGTTATTTAAGGAAGAAGCGATTTTAGAGATCAAACGTAACAGCGGCACGCAGTTTGACCCTAAGATCGTCGATGTATTTTTGAAGGTCGTCGATGACCTGTAATCAGTTTAACCGGAGCTAAGCCAAGATGAATTCCTACAAATATTCAGCTAAAGATAAGAAGGGCCAGACCGTAACCGGCGTAATCCAGGCGGGGACCGAAGCCGAGGTAGCCGATATTTTACATAAAAAAGAGATGATGGTGATTTCCGTGGATACGGTCAAATTATCTGTCTCCAGCCTTAAATCCCGGGATAAAAAAATTAAGCTTGAGGATCTGGTGGTCTTCTCCCGCCAGCTGGCCACGATGATCGACGCCGGTATTCCGCTGGTCCATGCTTTAGGGATTTTGGCCGAACAGGTGGAGAATGAAAGCTTAAAAACAATCGTCGGTAATGTCCGGCAGGATATTGAAGCCGGATTAAGTTTTTGCGAAGCGCTGGCCAAACATCCGGTAGTTTTCTCCGACCTTTTCGTAAATATGGTCAAAGCCGGAGAGGCAAGCGGGATGCTTAATGAGATCCTTGACCGCCTGGCGACCTTTATGGAAAAACAGGCAGCTTTAAACCGTAAGATAACCTCAAGCCTTGTTTATCCGGCAGTAGTCGTATCAATGGCGATTATTATTACCGCAGTACTTTTGATCAAAGTCGTGCCGACTTTTAAGGGCATCTTTGAATCTCTCGGAGGGACATTGCCGCTGCCGACCCGTGTCCTGATTTTAATCAGCGATATCTTAAGGAAATATTTTCTGTATGCGATCGCGCTGATGGCCTTTTGCGGATTTTTATTCCGGAAATATTTAGAGACCGAAAAAGGCCGTTACCGTTTTGACCGGCTGGTTTTAAAGGTCCCGGTATTCGGGCCGCTTTTCAGGAAGTTAGCGGTGGCCAAATTTTCCCGGACATTTTCGACTTTAGTTAAAAGTGGAGTTTCGGTTTTAAGCGCGCTGGATATTGTCAGTAAAACTTCGGGCAATAAGGTAGTAGAAGAAGCGGTAATGAACTGTTCTAAAAGCGTGCGTAACGGTGAGCCGATCAACCGGCCGCTGGCCAAAAGCGGAGTTTTCCCGCCCATGGTCACCCGGATGATCAGTGTGGGGGAACAAACCGGTCAGCTGGAAAAAATGCTTTCTAAAATCGCCGATTTTTATGATGATCAGGTGGATGCTGCCGCCAGCGCTTTAACCAGCCTGATTGAACCGATGGTTATTGCTTTTCTGGGGGTAGTCATCGGCGGTATAGTTATCGCCTTATTTTTGCCGATTTTTAAGATCTCGCAGTTGATCTCCCGATAGCTTTAGCAAGAGGGTAATCTGCTGTAAAATTAAGCACTTAGGAGTTTAATTAAATATAAAAAATAATTTAAAAAAACTCTTGACAAATAATCGTATTGTATTATACTTTACTCTCCCCCTGAATAAGGGGGCCAATTATTGTGAAAACAATTAAAGAGAAGTTGACAATTTCTGGTAACTAATATCAATCGACAATAAGGGTGCGTAAGTATAAATTTACGTCCCGACAAATTTTGTCGGGACGTTTTTTTGTGTCCGCTCTTTTGATAATTGAATTGCCAAGCGAGGCCAAAAGAAATCCTTAACCGGATTTTTTACGGTCAATTCACGAGGTTTGAAATTAAATAAATCATTAGAGCCATTATTCATAATTTTCCTAAGATTTTTTTCGGAGAGTTTGATCCTGGCTCAGAGTGAACGCTGGCGGCGTAGATTAGGCATGCAAGTCGAGCGATACTTTTTTCTTGATGTGGTGAAGCCGCAAGGCTGATCTGTTGATGGAAAAAAGATATAGCGGCAGACTGGTGAGTAATGCGCGAGTAATTTACCTCTAAGTCGGGGATAGCCTTGCGAAAGCGAGAGTAATACCCGATGTGTTTATAGCTGCATAAGCAGTTATAAGTAAAAGGGGCCCGCAAGGGTTCTTGTTTAGAGATGAGCTCGCGTCCTATCAGCTAGTTGGTGAGGTAATGGCCCACCAAGGCTTTTGACAGGTAGCTGGCCTGAGAGGGTGGTCAGCCACATGGGGACTGAGACACTGCCCAGACTCCTACGGGAGGCTGCAGTCGAGGATATTTAGCAATGGACGAAAGTCTGACTATGTGACGCCGCGTGAGGGATGAAGGTCTTCGGATTGTAAACCTCTTTCGATAGGGAAGAAAACCTGTTCTTAACGGAACAGACTGACGGTACCTAGAGAAGAAGCCACGGCCAACTCCGTGCCAGCAGCCGCGGTAATACAGAGGTGGCGAGCGTTACTCGGATTTATTGGGTGTAAAGGGCAAGTAGGCGTCTTAACAAGTTGGAGGTGAAATCCTGCAGCTCAACTGCAGAACTGCTCCCAAAACTGTTGAGATTGAGACTGGAAGAGGAAAGCGGAATTCTCGGTGTAAGAGTGAAATCTGTAGATATCGAGAGGAACACCAGTGGCGAAGGCGGCTTTCTGGTCCAGTACTGACGCTGAATTGCGAAAGCTAGGGGAGCAAACAGGATTAGATACCCTGGTAGTCCTAGCCGTAAACG
>CAZEBD010000114.1:0-3854 GCA_964510625.1 uncultured Planctomycetales bacterium | reverse complement strand
ATGCGAATTTTCTTTGCCATCGCGATATCCGGCTTCCGGCGGTGGCTTTAGTGGTTTCCGGAGGGCACACCTCTCTTTTTTATATCAAAAATTTTTCGCAGGTCCGGGTATTGGGCCAGACTTTAGATGATGCCTGCGGGGAAGCATTTGACAAAGTCGCCAAAATCATGGGGTTGGGTTATCCCGGCGGGCCGCTGATCGAGAAGATGGCCAAAAGGGGTAATCAAAATAAGATCAGATTTGCTTGTTCTAAGACCGCCGCTCAGCTGGATTTTAGTTTTAGCGGCATCAAAACCGCGGTAATGTATTATTTAAAAAATAAACCGGCCAGCCCGGAAATGAAAAAGGATCTGGCGGCTTCATTCCAGGAGAGCGCGATTAATGTTCTGGTCAGAAAAGCTCTGCTGGCTTCTAAGCAAAAAAAAGTGCAGCAGCTGCTAATCGGCGGGGGAGTAGTGGCCAATGGTTGTTTGCGCCGGAAATTCACGCTTGCCGCAAAAGAAGCCGGGATAAAATGTTTTTTTCCCAAAATCGATCTATGCATGGATAACGCGGCGATGGTCGCCGGGTTAGCCGGATGCCTAAATAAGAAGAGGAGGGCAAGATGCCTACGGATCTGCAGATGATTATGAGATTGTTGCTGACTTTGTTTTTAAGCGGTTTGATCGGCTTAGAAAGGCAGGCCCACCGCAGGGATGCCGGGCTGCGTACTCATATATTGGTAGCATTGGGCTCCTGCCTTATCATGTTGACATCTCTGTATGTTTTTGATATATATAAAGATCAGGTAGCTTTAGACCCGGTGCGGATTGCCGCCGGCGTGGTGACTGGGATTGGATTTTTAGGTGCCGGAACGATCCTGCGTGAACCCGACGGAGTAAAAGGCCTGACTACCGCTGCCAGCCTTTGGGTAGTTGCCGGAATCGGCCTGGCCGTAGGGGTGGGTTTTAACCGGGTAGCTATTTACGCTACGGTTTTAGTGCTGATCGTCTTACATTTTTTACGCTATTTAGAACGCCCGCTTTCAAAGGAGGAGAAATATGGCCTTTAAAAAGAATTTAGAGGAGAAAGTATTGGATGTTGATGCCGCAATGCAGGGGACACTGACTTTTAAAGACCCGGTCAACCTGCGCATCAACGGAAGATTTGAAGGTAATCTGGATACCCGCGGGAACCTTACGATTGGCGCAACCGCAGTGATCAATGCCGATATTATCGGAGATAATATTATTGTCGGCGGACGGGTCAAAGGTAAGATCACAGCTAAAGAGCGGCTGACGCTTCTGCCTCAGGCAATCGTGGAAGGGCATATTTATCCGGCTAAGCTTAATATTACCGAAGGGGCGGTTTTTGAAGGGCAGTGTACGATGCTGCATGATTTTCTTAATTCCGAGCAGTTAGCTAAATATCTGGAAGTTGAGTTAAGTTCAATCATGGAGTGGGCAAATTCCGGAAAGGTCCCGGGGAGTAAAGAAAATAACGACTGGAAATTCGAGCGCAAAGCAATCGATTCCTGGGTAGCGGCCGGAAAGATCGGAAAATAAAAAATGACTGAAGAAAAGATGCTTACTGTCCGGGATGTCTCGATTATCCTGGGAGTCACGGAGAAAGACGTTCTGGACCTGACGGAAAGCGGCCTGATCCCAGGCTATAAAGTGGGCGGGGTTTACCTGAGATTTAAAAAAGAGCAGGTGGAGCTTTATAAAAAATCTCAAAACCAGTTAAAACCCCACTTGGCTAAAATACATCCGGAAGGATTGGCTAGCCGGATCCGTGATTTCTTTTATTTTAATGATTTTTATATTCTTGCCGTGATCTTTGTTATTGTTCTGGGATACCTGGTTTACCGGGGTTTATAGTTTAAATGGGCCAAGGCAAAGGTTTTTGCGATCTGGGGTTTGCTAAGATTGATACCGACCGAAAAGCGCGTAAAGGATTTGCTGAAGTTATTTATTGCCCGGGTAAAGAGCGCCGCCATTTAAGGCAGATCGCTAAAAAAATCATCCGCTGCCGTCAGGATCTGCTTTTGACTAAGCTGGATAAGCCGGTTTTTTTATTTCTAAAGAAATCTATTCCCCGCCTGAAATATAATCCGCTGGCAAAGATCGGTTACTATCTGGGAAAGCCTAAACCATTAAGTAAAGGTCTGGTGGCGGTAGTCTCCGCTGGAACCGCTGACCTGCCGGTAGCTGAAGAGGCAGTGCAAACCCTGGAAATCATGGGTAACCGGGTTGAAAAGTTCTATGATGTCGGAGTGGCCGGCGTGCACCGGCTGTTGAGTAATCTTGATAAATTAAGAAAAGCTAAAGTTATTGTTGTTGTCGCCGGCATGGAGGGGGCTTTAGCCAGCATCGTCAGCGGATTGGTCAAAGCACCGATTGTGGCGGTACCGACTAGCTGCGGATACGGATCAAGTTTCTCCGGGTTAGCGGCGCTTTTAACTATGTTAAACGGATGCTCTCCGGGAGTCAGTGTGGTAAATATTGATAACGGTTTTGGGGCGGGTTATTTTGCCAGTTTGATCAATCAACCGGCGCCTTCAATTTAAAAAAGGGAGTTAAGACGTATGGCTTTGTCAGGTTTAGATATTTATAAATTATTACCTAAAACAAACTGCCGCCAGTGCGGGCTGGCCACTTGCCTGGCATTTGCCATGCAGTTAGCTAAAAAAGCGCTGCCGATAGAGAAATGCCCGTTTATCAGCCCTGAGGCAAAAGCTATTCTCAAGGAGCAGGCATTACCGCCGGTTAAATTAGTTTCATTGGGTGGTAACGGGGTTAAGTTTGATATCGGTAATGAAACGGTGATGTTCAGGCATGAAGAAAAATTCCGTAATCCTTCCGGAGTCGGCTTCATCATTGAAGATGATTTAAGCGATACAGAAATAAAAGATCGGCTTAAGCAGATCAATCAGCTGAAATTTGAACGCGTGGGGCAGAAATTAGAGGTAAATTTAGTCGCGTTAAAGCAAAATACCGGCGCGGAAAGGTTTGTCCAGGCAGTCAGGCTGGTCTTAGGTAATACTAATTTAGCGGTCATGTTAATCTCAAGCGACATGGCCGCCCTGAAACAAGCCGCGCAGATCGGCGCAGAGCGCAAACCGTTGCTTTATTCTGCTCACCAGGATAATTTAGCCCAGATCAGCTCGATTGTTAAAGAATTTCAACTACCCTTGGTGGTCACTGCCCCGGATATCGACCGCTTAAGCGGGCTGGTCAAAGAGTTGAATGGCTTGGGAGTTAAGGATTTGATTTTAGATACCGGGATAAAACCGATGGCGGATAAAATCTGGGATCTTACCCAGATCCGGCGTCAGGGGCTGAAAAAATCCAACCGGGCCTTAGGTTATCCGGTGCTGGCGGTTGCCGCCCAGGATGATCCTTACGCCGAAGCGATGGAGGCAGCCGCTTATATCGCTAAATATGCCGGCCTGGTGTTGATTAAAGGCACATCTTTCTGGGAGGTGCTTTCTATCCTTACTTTAAGGCAGAATATTTATACTGACCCGCAGAAACCCCTGCAAATCGATCCTAAATTATACCCGATCGGCCCGGTCAGCCAGGATTCTCCGGTTTTAATTACAACTAATTTCTCTCTGAGTTATTATACGGTCCTGGGGGAGGTAGAGGCCTGCAAGATCCCCGCCTATATTTTAAGCGTAGACACCCAGGGTATGTCGGTACTCACTGCCTGGGCAGCGGAGAAATTTAATCCCGAGACAATTACTAAATCATTAGCTATCTTCGGAGTAAAAGAGGCGGTCCGGCATAAAAGTCTGATCATCCCCGGTTATGTGGCGATGATGAGCGGCGACCTTGAGGATACGGTGGAAGTCGGCCCGCTGGAGACGTTGC
>CAZEBD010000113.1:0-3858 GCA_964510625.1 uncultured Planctomycetales bacterium | reverse complement strand
AAGATCGCCGGTATTCTGGCAAAATTCGGCATAAGTATTGCTTCGGTTACCCAGAAGGAAAGGTTAAAATCACAGATTGTCCCGGTAGTCATGGTCACTCATGAAGTCAAGGAGAAAAATCTCCGGGAAGCGCTGAAGATGATCGATCGGCTAAGCGAAAATAAAGATAAACCGGTCGCCATAAGGATTGAAGGTGTCTAATGCTCCAACAATATCAGGGGATAATCCGGAAATACCGTAAATTTTTACCGGTCAGCGATGCTACTCCGATAATTACTTTGAATGAAGGCAACACTCCGCTTATTTACGCCGGCCATTTAAGTCGCCTGGTGGATAAGGATTGCCGGGTATTTCTGAAATATGAAGGCTTAAACCCCACGGGTTCATTTAAAGACCGCGGGATGACTTTAGCCATTTCTAAAGCCTGCCAGGATAAATCTAAGGCGGTAATCTGCGCTTCTACCGGAAATACTTCAGCCTCAGCGGCCAGCTATGCTGCGGTTGCTGGTATCAAATGTATTGTTTTGATTCCCGGCGGAGCCATTGCTTTAGGAAAACTGAGCCAGGCATTGATCCATGGTGCCAAAGTTCTTGCGGTCAAGGGCAACTTTGACCAGGCCTTAGATTTAGTTAAAGTGATTGCTAAGCAGTTTCCGATTACTCTGGTGAATTCATTAAACCCTTATCGGATCCAGGGCCAAAAGACTGCGAGTTTTGAGATTTGCGACTACCTGGGTGATGCCCCGGATTTTCAGTTTATGCCGGTGGGCAATGCCGGAAATATTACTGCATATTGGAAAGGTTATAAAGAATACCGCGAGCTAGGCCTAAGCGGTAAATTACCGGTAATGTTGGGTTTTCAGGCGGCCGGCTCTGCGCCGATTGTAAAAAATAAACCGGTATTAAAACCTGAGACTATTGCTACGGCTATCCGTATCGGTAATCCTGCCAGCTGGAAAACCGCTGTAGAAGCGCGTGATGAATCCGGAGGCTTGATTGATGCGGTTACCGATAAGCAGATCCTGACGGCCTATAAATTGCTTGCTGAAAAAGAAGGGGTCTTTGCCGAACCGGCATCTGCGGCATCAGTAGCAGGTTTATTAAAATTAATTAAGCTGGGTTATTTTAAAAAGCATAAACCCCGCGGCAAGTTTTCTATTGTCTGTATTTTAACCGGGCACGGTTTAAAAGACCCTGAACGGGCAATTAAAACGGTGAAAGCGCCTAAAACGGTCAGCGCAAACCTTAAAGCAATCGTTAAAGAGATTGGCTACTAAACAGAAGATTTTAATTACCGCCGGCCCGACCTGGGTGGCTTTAGACCAGGCGCGGGTAATCAGTAATATCTCTACCGGCCAAACCGGTTTCATCCTGGCGGATAAATTTGTCAAACGGGGGTTTGCGGTAACCTTATTGCTTGGGCCGGGAAATTTCTGGGCAAAACCCAGCGGAATCCGCCTGATCCGTTTTAAATATTTTAAGGAATTAGCCCGGGCCCTGGATCAGGAATTGAAAAACAATAAATTTTCCGCGGTGATCCATGCGGCGGCCGTCTCTGATTATCAGCCGGCAAAGATCATCCGGGGTAAGCAGGATTCATTGCGTAAATCCTGGAAGCTTAACCTTGTCCCGACGCAGAAACTGATCAACGGATTAGGCAGGTATCAGCCGGATTTATTTAAGGTGGGTTTTAAGTTTCAACCCCAGGCTGCCAAAAAGATTTTATTAGCAAAAGGCAGTAAGCTTCTTAAGTCAGCAGGCCTGAATTTAGTCGTGGCTAACACTGACCGCAATAACGGTTATCAGGCTTTTATTATCGGTAAAAACCAACAGCTTTACGGCCCATTTGCCGATAAAGCAAAAATGGCCGTTAAACTGTCCGGATTGGTCCAGAAAGGTTTAAGGTAAGATCGGAAATGACAAAATATATTGTATTAGTCGGAGATGGTATGGCGGATTATCCGATTGAAAGCCTGGGCCTGCGTACGCCGCTTGAAGCTGCCCGTACGCCGAACATGGATTTTATCGCGCAGAACGGCCTGCTCGGCCAGATTAAAACTATTCCTGATAAGATGACCCCGGCTTCGGATGTGGCTAATCTTTCTATTTTAGGTTATAACCCGCAGAAATATTATTCGGGAAGAGGGCCCTTAGAGGCGGCTAACTTAGGCATCGAGCTGGAAGATGATGATGTTGCCTTTCGCTGCAATTTGATTACCGCCGAAGGGGATACCTTGCGTGATTACAGCGCCGGCCACATCAAAACGCTGGAAGCGGAAAAAATAATCAAGTTTATCGACCAGAAATTAGGCAGTAATAAAATGCGTTTTTACCACGGAGTCAGCTACCGGCACCTGCTTTTAGCTAAGCGCGGGGTAGAGTCCGGCCTGCAGAATTTAAAGTGCCTTGCTCCGCATGATATTGCCGGGCAAAGTATCAGTAAGCATTTACCCAAAGGCGATAATGCCGATATGATCATCAAGCTTATGCTTGATTCCCGGGAGATCCTGGCTGCCCATGAGATTAACCAGGTCAGGGTAGACCTCAAGGAGAATCCGGCAAACATGATCTGGCTTTGGGGGCAGGGGGTCAAACCGAGTATGCCTAAATTTCCGGATAAGTTCGGTGTAAGCGGCAGCGTAATTTCTGCGGTGGATCTGATCAAAGGGTTAGGGCGTATTCTGGGGCTGGAAGTAATCAATGTCCCGGGAGCCACCGGTTATTACGATACGGATTATGAAGGTAAGGCTCAGGCTGCAGTTAATTCCCTTAAAATTAACGATTTTGTCTTTGTGCATGTCGAGGCTCCGGATGAAGCCGGGCACAACGGCGACCTGCGGGAAAAACTTACGGCGATCGAGCGTTTTGACCAGACTATCGTCGGAACAATGCTGGAATACTGTAAAGATAAAGCTGACTTCCGGATTATGGTTTTGCCCGACCATGCTACGCCGATCGCTTTAAAAACACATACTCCCGATATTATCCCCTTTGCCGTTTACGGTAAGGATATCGCCAAAGGTGAATTTTTTAATTATAGTGAAAAAGAAGCGCAGAGATCACCGCTTTATTTTGAAAACGGGTACCAGCTGATGGAGTATTTTATTCATTTGCGCCCGCCCAGAAATGAACCGGTTTGATTTTTAAGGAGAGCCAAATGCCTAAAGGGTTGGTCGTACAAAAATACGGGGGGTCTTCGGTTGCTAATGTCCAGCGCATCCAAAAGGTGGCGCAGCGGGTAGTCGGTTACAGTAAGAAAGGGTATCAGCTGGTGGTGGTGGTTTCGGCTTTAGGGGATACTACCGATGAACTGATCGAATTAGCCGATAAAATCAATCCGGAACCTTCCGACCGGGAAATGGATATGTTATTATCAACCGGAGAGCAGATTTCGGTTGCGCTCTTAGCGATGGCCATTCATAAATTAGGCGCTCAGGCAATTTCGTTTACCGGTGCCCAGGTCGGGATTATCACCGATTCCAGCCATACCCGGGCCAGGATCATTAAAATTAACACTGATAAAATAAAAGAGGAGCTGAATAAAGGCCGGATTGTTATTGTTGCCGGTTTCCAGGGAGTAACCCTGAATCAGGATATTACTACTTTAGGCCGGGGCGGATCGGATCTTACCGCGGTGGCTTTAGCCAAAGAGCTCAAAGCCGGTGCCTGCGAAATCTATACGGATGTGATGGGGATTTTTACTACTGACCCGCGGATCGAGCCTAAAGCCAAAAAAATCAAAGAGATTACTTATGATGAAATGTTAGAGATGGCTTCATTGGGAGCCCAGGTCATGCAGCCGCGTTCGATTGAAGTGGCTAAAAAATTCGATGTCCCTTTACATGTGCGTTCTTCGTT
>CAZEBD010000112.1:0-3858 GCA_964510625.1 uncultured Planctomycetales bacterium | reverse complement strand
GGTTCCGGGGTAGCCACTGGCGGAATATTATAACAACCTTTGATATAATCATTAGCGCAGGTTGCTGAGCTATAAAATACTTTGATGTCCATATCGCTAAAATTATTCATTCCGGCAATACCAAAATCATTGGCATCCAGGGTTACGCTCCATCTATAATCAGGGTTATTGCCGCTGATATTTGTCCAGGTTAAATCAGCCAGGCCTTTATAGGTGCCGTTTTTAATCGTTACGATTTTGTCTTTGTTGTAGCTGTAACCGGCAAGGGCGTAGTTGTTAGATTTATACCAGTTACTTACCGCGTACACTCCCCCTTTAGTTAAACCGTTGTGCCCGGTGAAAGCAACGCCATACTCGTAGGTATTATCTCCGTCTAAGCTGATTGCCAGGTCGCCGGCAAAAGTAGCCCAAGAGCCGGTTGTATAGCCGCTGGTGGGGTAATTGGAATAAATATCGAAAGTTATCGTGTTGAGGGTGTGGCTGATATTCATTCCGTAAATATCAAATGCGCGGTTTCCGATCTGGTCGCCAATCGGATCGTTAATAGTATAAGCATAAGCGTTGCTGGTTGCAAAAGCACAGAAAACGATTAAGCAGATTGAAAGCGTTTTCAAAGTTGTAGAAAATTTTTTTCTCTTTTTGCCCGCAAATAGTCCCAATAGCCCTAAACCCAAAAGCGTCATACTTGCCGGTTCCGGAGTAGCTACGGGTGCGTAGTTAATATCCACCTGAACTTTTGATAAATAATAATGGCAATCCGGGTCGATTCCGATTCCGAAGCTGCCATCGCTTAACCAGTTGTAATATCCAGCGGGAATGTTGAATGAAATGGTGGTTTTGCCAGAGCTTCCACCGTTGGGATCATTCCAGTCGCCGATTTGATAGACACCGGCACCGCTGAAGTAATTAGTAAAACCGTTATCTGCGTCATAATAAGCATTCCAGGTATTAGAATTGGTAGGGGTATTAATTAAGCTGGTGTATAAATGGTCTGTTTCAGTGCGCCAGTCATAGATATTATAATAAGTCACGCTTGCGCTGGTAATCGTATTACCGGCAGGCAGCACGAAGTTGTTGATCTTCCAGGCATAGGCACGGGAATGATCCAAGCTGCTGACAGTGCGATAAGCAGTGAAAGCATAAGAATTGGCCAAATTGAATCCTAAGACTACTAATACCAGCGTCGTGATCAAGAATAACTTTTTCATTTTTACCCCTCTCCTTCTACACTCAGTTGTTTACTTAATATTATAATCCATTAATAGTATTAAAGCATTTTCCGTGCCAAAATGCGAACAATTTAAATACTTTTTTAAATATACTTAACTTATTTAATTACAAGAGGTTATGTAATAATTTTTTCCGTTTATCTTAGGGCTGGCACTTCTGAAGGGTCTTTGACCGTGGCTTGTTACCCAAAAACACCATCTAACCGCCTATTCCACTAAATTATACTTAAATCGTTATATTGCAATGACTTATAATCTCTACTTAAATCAACAATCGTCGATATTTATCAACATCTATTCGGGGGACACAACACTTAATTCCCCTTGCATATCTGAATTGGAATTAAGTGTTGTGTCCCCGGAACTAACTATGGAACATATTTGTTTGTAAGCGGCAAGATATCTTTAGCAAACGATTTGATCAGGTTAATTCCCTTTTCCGGGTTTTTGGGGTCAATTGCCGTGGAGATCCTGATCATCGCTCCGGCGGTTTTCTTCTGCATGAGTCGGTCCAACATAGTTTTGAGCTGTTGTTTAATGTAGCTATAAGTGGACAATTCGCCGGACTTAAACCAATAAACCACCATTTGGGCAAAGCTTTGGTTTTCGATGATAAACTTATTTACTTTGAATCCGGAATCAAGCGCTACTACTCCCTTTTCCAGTATCGTGCCTGCTCCTCCTCCAGTATAACATATTTCTGGCGGATGCAGGGCCTTGCGGTTATCGGAAGAATAGATTATATACAAATTAACACTTTCGCCGCGGGCTAAATTTTTATAATCCCGCATGATAAGATTGCGGGTTTCCAATATTGCGTAATCACTTTCTTTAAGCGGTATATCCGTTGACTCCCAGTCACCGAACTTCATCGGAAATTTAGACATTTGTGCCTCTTGGCTGGCGTCAAATTTAGGCGGAATATTTACCACCACTGCCACCGCAATCAGCACAACCGCCGCAATAATAAAAGTTAAATTCTTCATTTTCACTCCTTAAAAAGGGGACGTTTCCCTTTTAGGGTTATTGCTTATTGAAGGGGAAACGTCCCCTTTTTATGCCTAACTGCTTTTTGAGAAGCCGGTTATCCTTTTTTCTTCAACTGGTTGAGGTTGCAGCAATTGTTTAATTGCATCAAAAATTGCCTTGATTTTTTCGTCACATTCAGCATATTTGGCTTCTAATTTCTCTATCTTTTGAGCCAATTCTTTATGTGTTAAAAGTACCTCTCTTAATTTTGTAAAAGCGCGCATAATTAAAATATTTACTTGGATAGCTCTCTCGCTATTTAATACACTGGAGAGCATAGCGACGCCTTCTTGGGTAAAAGCAAGCGGTAAATATCTTGTTCCTCCCCATCTTGAGGTCGCAATTTGCGACCTCAAGATCACAACTTCTTGTCTCGTAAGGTGATACATAAAGTCATCAGGGAACCTTTTAAGGTTTCTTCTGACCTGTTCGTTCAGTTTCTTGGTTTTGACACCGTAAAGTTCAGCCAAGTCTTTATCCAGTATTACTTTCTTACCCCGAATTTCAAAGATCTTCGCAGCAATTAACTCTTCTGGGAGTTGAGTATTCATATTATCTCCTTTCTACAGATAATTGACGTTTAAAGGAGATAAATCTAACGGAAAAAGGGGACGTTTCCCTCGGAAGGGAAACGTCCCCTTCCTAATTAAGTGTTGTGTCCCCGGATTACTCCAACAGCTTCTGCACTAACATCAACCCTAAAAACGCAAACACAAACACCAATATTCCCATCGTATCGTGGAATATGCCCGTTGCGTATTTTTCGCCGTAAATCTCGCTCACCAGGCCCAACGCCGTAATCCTGATAACATTTGTCCCGACGGCTATCGGCACCGAAGAAGCAAATAAAATCGCTTTGCGCGGCTTAGACAGGCCGCTAAAATATGCCGCCAGCGCCCCCAAAGAGATCAACGCCACCAGCGAGCGGATTCCCGAGCAGGGGTCTTCCACCATCATCATTGAATGCGCGGTTTTAAGCATGCTCCCGTCCCTAACCGTAGCCACCCCGATCTTATTCATCAGCCATGCCGAAATCTGCGCGGCAAAGATCTTTAACCGAAAGCTCATGCTGGCAATCAAGGCCAGCGGTAAAGGGATCATCGAAACCAGAAAACATACCGGAAAAGCCAGTTTTTTCAGCCCTTCTTTTCCCAGCGTAATCATTACCAAGCCAATCAGAGTAACAATTAACGAGAATCCCGATGAGAATGATACTCTGAAAGCCGTGCTCAAAGCATGCACTGTAAGCCCCAGGCCAAAGAGCAGCCACCCGGAACTCATCGGTTTAATCACCAGCTTTGCCAGCTCTTTCCTTTTCTGCCAAATAATGAAGGCGCTGATCAACGGTACTAAATACCCGTGGCTGTAATAGGTATCTTTTGCTTCCCAGCGGTCAAGCATCCACTTGAATGTCGGGATATAGGCGACAACTACCAGCGCCAGCAATGAAAATATCTTAATTAAGTCATTTTTCTTCATCAATTCTTCTCCCTTTCAAACTCCAATAACTTTGAATTCTTAAGCCATCTTAAAGTTAACAGAATAGTCGCGAGTATCGCCGAATACGCCCAGATCCCCTTCATCCCGCTGACCGCCACAG
>CAZEBD010000111.1:0-3867 GCA_964510625.1 uncultured Planctomycetales bacterium | reverse complement strand
CGGGGTTTTTATGTTTTTATTCAGCTATATCGCCCGCCTGAACCTGGGGCTGCCATTTTCCCTGATCCTGCTTTATCTGTGTTTTCATAAAAAGTTTATCAAGATCAAAAATGCCACCCCGCTTAACCTTTCTTTTTTATATCTGATCTCATTCTGTCTGGGTTATTACCTGATTAAAAATGGGGTCTCATTTTATTTTGCCCCGGTGACGATTATTCCGATTTTAGGGGTGCTTTTATTTAACAGCATGGGGCTGGCTTATTTTCTCTCTTTTGCCACATCTATATCGCTTGCTTTTTTTACTCCGGAACCGTTTAAAGCGCTGTTTGTTTTTATGACCGGCTGCGCCTGCGCCGTGCTTTTAGCCAACAAGGCCCGTAACCGCGCGCAAGTTATCCAGGCGGCTTTTTTTGCGGGAATCGCCCAGCTGATCAGTTTGATCCTTTTAGAACATTTTTGGCTCAACCACTCCCAAAGATACCTGGAGATTTTAATCAACGGCCTGCTTTCCGGGGTGGTTACTTTAGGAGTCCTGCCGCTATTTGAATATGCCCTGCAGACAGTGACTAATATCAGCTTGCTGGAATTAGCCGATTCTAACCAGCCGGTCCTGCAGCGCATGGTGCTGGAGGCTCCGGGCACCTACCACCATAGTTTGATCGTCGGCAATCTTTCGGATACTGCCTGCACGGCGGTAGGGGCCAACGGGTTACTGGCGCGGATCGGGGCTTATTACCATGATATCGGCAAACTTACAAAACCGGAATATTTTATTGAAAATCAGGAGATCAAAAAGAACGCCCATGATGAGCTGACTCCGACGATGAGTAAATTGATCATTATGAACCATGTCAAAGAAGGGCTGGAGCTGGCAAAAAAATATTCATTAACTCCGGTGCTTTGGGATTTTATCCTCCAGCACCACGGCAACAGCTTAGTTTATTATTTCTACCGCCGGGCTTTGGAAGGAAAAGAAAACCAGGAAGTTTCCGAAGAAGGATTCCGCTATCCCGGCCCCAAGCCCAATACGAAAGAAACTGCGATTGTCCTTTTGGCTGATTCCGTCGAGGCAGCCACCCGCGCGCTCAAGGATCCCTCCCCGGATAAAATCGAGGAGACGGTGCGCAAGGTAATCAATAATAAATTTATTGACGGACAGCTTGATGAATGCGAACTTACGCTCAAAGAGATCGAAAAGATATCCAGTATCTTTACCAAGATCTTAAGCGGCATCTACCATAGCCGGGTTAATTATTAACCAGCAGTGAAAATAACCCTAAAGAACCTGCAGAATAAACTATGCATCCCGGAAAAACGGGTCAAAAGCTTGGCGCTGAAAGTGCTGGCCGGGGAAAAGGCTGCTAAAATCGGCTGGATCAATATTTGTTTCGTGGATAACGCGCAGATCAGGAAATTCAACGCTAAATTTTTAAAAGCCGACTGTGTAACTGATGTTTTGGCTTTTGACTTAAGCGGCCCGGATGATAAGGGTAAGATTTTGGCCGATATCATCATTTCTGCTGAGGCCGCCGTTAAACAATCCGCATTTTTTAAAACTACACCGGATAAAGAAGTATTGCTTTATGTCACCCATGGGATATTGCATATCCTGGGGTTTAGGGATAAAACTAAAACTCAAATACAGCTGATGCGCAAGAAAGAGAGCCTTTATGTCGATTGACCGGGCAGGCGGATTAATTTTAAGAAAATACGATTTACGCGAGACCTCTTTAATCGTAGATTTTTATACCAAGGAGTTCGGTAAGGTAAGCGGGGTGCTCAAAGGAGTGCGTACTGACCCCAAAAAATTCGCCTCAAATCTGGAGCTTTTTTCTTTAAACGAGATCATTTTTTACCGTAAAACGCATTCCCATCTGCACTTAGTCAGCCAGGCGGATAAAATCGATAATTTTACCCTGATCCGGCAGAGTATCGAGCGCACGGCTTGCGCCGTCTACATGATGGAGCTGCTTAATTCGATCATGCAGCCGGAAGATAAAAACGAGAAGATCTTTGAGCTGGCCATTGCCAGCCTTAAAGAATTAGAGACCAATTTCAGCCCGGATAAAATCGCTACTATTTTTAAGATTAAAATGCTTAGCCTTTCAGGATTCAAACCCCACTTTGATTCCTGTGTCAGCTGCTTAGATAAAATCAGCGGCCAATCGCGCTTCAGCTTAAGTTTAGGCGGCTTGCTTTGCCCGCGCTGTATGCCCAAAGACCCGGCCAGCCGTGCGATATTCCGGGGGACGATCGCTACCGTCCTGCACATCGAAAAAAACAGTTTTCAGTCCAGCTTAAGCCTGGGGATGAATCCGCAGATAAAAAAAGAATTGGACCTGATCCTGAATGCCTTTTTAAATTTTCATCTGGGTAAAGAACTTAAATCCCAAAAGCTGATGCATAAATTACATAAAATAGAGGTGACGGTATGAAAATCGTGGTTGTCGGCCCGGGAGCAATCGGTTCTTTATTTGCGGCATTCCTCTCTAAATCCAAAGAAGAGGTCTGGCTGCTGGACCATGATCAGGAGCGCGCAGCCAGGCTTAATTCCTCCGGCATCAGCATCGAAGGCCTAAGCGGATCCTGGCAGGCTCAAGTTAAAGTGTCAGCCTCGGTGCAGGAGGTGGCGGATGCTGACCTGGTCCTTTTGTGTGTAAAATCATTTCATACAAAATCAGCCGTAGAAACAATCAAGCCGATTTTGGGTAGAGAAACTAAGATCCTGACTTTGCAAAATGGTATCGGTAACCTGGAGATCATCTCTGAATTAGCCGGATCCGACAGGGTTTTGGCCGGGATTACTAATGAAGGGGCCACTTCCATCGATATCGGCCGGATCAGGCATGCCGGCAGGGGAGAGACGGTTATCGGCTCAATCGACGGCAAAACTCCGGTCCAGCTGCGGGGGATCCGGGAAATTTTTAATAAAGTCGGCCTGGACTGCAAGATGTCCCGTGATATTAAGGGGCTGCTTTGGTCTAAACTGATCATTAATGTCGGGATCAATGCGTTATCGGCGCTTACCCGCCTGCCCAACGGAAAATTAATTGAATATGAAGGCGCCCGCAGGATATTAAGGGATGCGGTAACCGAAGGCGCCCGGATTGCCAAAAGAAAAAGGATTAAACTTAATTTTGATGACCCGCTGGCTAAAGTCGAGGCCGTCTGTGAAGGCACACAGGGCAACCTTTCCTCTATGCTCCAGGATATTTTAAAGAAGAAACGCACAGAGGTGGATTTTATCAACGGGGTGATCGTGCGCTTCGGGCAGGAATTAGGTATTGATGTGCCGGCTAACCGGTTTCTCCTGGATCTGATTAAAACCATTGAATCCAGCTACCGACATGGCCTTTAGCGTAAAGACCCGCAAGCTTTTAGTTGTTTTTTTATTACTTGGATGGGCGGTTGCTTTAGCCTATCCGCACCTGCGTTCTAATTACCTGAAGTACCGTTCTCAAAGGGCGCATCTTTACCGGGATAACCGCCTTTTAATGGGCACTGTCTGGCAGGTTGTCTCTGCTGATCCGGCCGCCTTTGAGATCGTTTTTTCCGAAGCCGGACGCATCGACCGGCTGCTGAGTAAATATATTCCTTCAAGCGAAGTCTCTGAACTTAACCGGAAAGGAAAGCTGAAGGTCAGCCCGGAAACCTTCTACGTTATCAAAAAATCTAAAGAGCTCTGGGAAAAAACCGGCGGGGCATTTGACATTACGATAGCCCCGTTAGTCAGCCTCTGGGGGTTTGACAGCGGCGAGTTCCGGATTCCCGGCCAGGAGGAGATTGGCAAGGCCCGAAAGTTTATCGGCAGCGATAAAATTATTTTACATGAATTTGAGAGTGTGGTAGAATTCAAAATTCCGGGTA
>CAZEBD010000110.1:1506-3890 GCA_964510625.1 uncultured Planctomycetales bacterium | reverse complement strand
TGGTTTGTCCTAAGCATTGGTTTGATGATTCGGATTTAAAATCGGATATTATTCACCGCGGCTATCCGGATCTGGAACATTTTTTAAATAGTGTCAACCGGCAGTCCACCCTGGAAGCGCGCAAATGGCTGGAGACCGGACGTAAGATGACGCTTCTGTGGGCCAGTTGGAGGGCGGTGGATAGGTTTTTCCGGAGATATCTGAGGAAGAAGGCCTATAAGGACGGAATGTACGGGTTTATTATTGCTTTCTTTGATACCCTGTATCAGATATTAAGTTATGCCAAGTTCCGCGAAATGCAGAATAATATAAAAAGGGGACGTTTCCCTCCTTCAGAAAACGAAAAGGGAAACGTCCCCTTTTAGGTTGAATATATGAAAATCGTATTTTTAGATCGCGATGGAGTTATTAATCGGTACCCCGGCGATAGATTATATGTAACTTCGCTTAGGAAATTCAAATTTCTGCCTAAGGCTAAGGAGGCAATCCGCTGTCTGACGCAGGCCGGTTATAAAATTTTTATCGCTTCCAACCAGGCCGGGGTGGGCAAGGGAGTCTACTCGCAAAAGACCCTGGATTTAATTACTGCCCGGATGCTTGCGGATATTGCGCAAACCGGCGGCCGGATTACCAAAGTTTATTATTGTACGCACCGTAAAGAAGCGGATTGCCCCTGCCGTAAACCTAAACCCGGGTTATTAAGGACGGCAGCGCGCAAATATAAATTTAATTTAAAAAACGCTTATTTTATCGGGGATACGATACGCGATGTGCTTACGGCTAAAAACGCCGGTTGTCAATCTATCCTGGTAACTTGCGGTAAAGAAAAACTATCTAACCGGAAAAATTGGCAGGAGAAGCCGGATTTCGTATTTAAGAACCTGTCGGCTGCCGCTGAATTTCTAACCAAATAAAATGAAAGTACTGATTATTCATGCTTCAGCCGGAGCCGGCCACCGCCGGGCGGCAGAGGCAATTTATAATTATTTAAAAGAATTCCGCCCGGAGTTAGAACTTATCCTTTTGGATGCATTGGATAAGACTAATGCTTTATTTAAGTTTGATTATACTAAAGGTTATTCTTTTTTAATTAATTATGCTACCCGGCTCTGGCAGTGGGCATTTTTAGTTACTGATTCCAGGTTTATACGGCCGCTTAGCCGTTGGATTGCCCGCCTGCTTAACCAGATCAATTCACAGAATCTGATCCGCTACCTGATTGCCGAAAACCCGGATGTGATTGTTTCTACGCATTTTCTGCCTTCTGAATTGGCCGCCGGATTAAAAGTAAAAAATAAAATACACTCTAAGTTGATCACCGTGATCACCGACTACGGAGTGCATCCTTTCTGGATATCCTCTGGCACGGATCTATATGTCGTCGCCTCTGATTTTACCAAAGCGCGCCTGGGGCTGGAGGGAGTGGAGCTGGATAAGATCAAGGTCCTGGGGCTGCCTTTTGACCCGAAGTTTTTACAAAAATTTGACCGTCAGGATCTCTGCCGCAAGCTGGGAATTGAACCCGAAAAATTCACTGTGCTTTTAATTACCGGTTCTTTTGGCTTGGGCCCGATAGAAGAGATTGTGCAGGCGCTTTATCAGGATTGCCAGCTTTTGGTTGTTTGCGCCGGTAATAAAAAGCTTTACGCGCGCCTGCAGAAGAAAAACTTGCAGAATGTCAAAGTTTTTGGTTATATCCTAAACACCGAAGAGCTGATGGCTGTTTCCCAGGTAATTATTACTAAGCCCGGAGGGGCGACGATCACCGAGGTATTGGTCCGGGAACTTCCGCCGATATTTATCAGCGCAATCCCCGGCCAAGAGACGGCAAATGTTGCTGCTTTAGCCGGATATGGGATCGGGGCTAACCCGGCTAATATCCAGGAAATTAGAAGTGCGGTTTTAGACCTAAAAAATAACCCGCAAAAAGTGCTAAAGATAAAGCACCGGATCCGGGAGATTCAGAAGCCGTTTGCCTGTAAGGAGTTGGCCAGTGTTATATGCTAAGGTAGTTTTGGGGCTGCCGGTGGAAGGGCCGTTTGACTATCAGGTCAGCCCGCAGTCAGAAAACAATATTTCCGTCGGTGCCCGCGTTTGGGTAAATTTCCGCAATGCTAAAAAAATTGCTTACGTTGTCGGTTTAAGCCATCAGACTAAAATTAAAAAAATAAAAGAGATTGTTGCCTTGATCGATAACTTTCCGGTCCTGAATGAAGCGATGTTGTTATTGACTAAACGGTTAGCGCAATATTATTGCTCTTCCTGGGGGCAGATGCTGGAAGCAGCGCTGCCGGATGGTTTACGAAAAGGTAAAAAACTCCCAAAAGGGGACGTTTCCCTTGTTCCTTGGGATAATCCGGAGAAAGGGAAACGTCCCCTTTTAC
>CAZEBD010000110.1:918-1496 GCA_964510625.1 uncultured Planctomycetales bacterium | reverse complement strand
TGCCGCCGCAGCGCAAAAATTTAAAGAGGCGGTGTTTAAGCATCTGGGCCAGGAGGTGATTATTTCTTACCGTAAGCAGCCCGCGGAATTGTCGGTCTGGGAAAAGATCCGGGGAGCTGATTACTGTATTGTGGCGGGTACGCGTTCGGCTATTTTTGCTCCGGTAAATAACCTGGGCCTGATCATTATCGACCAGGAGGAGGATGCGGTTTATAAACAGGAGCAGGCTCCACATTACCATGCCCGTCAGGCGGGATTAGTGCGTGCGGAGATGGCGGGGGCAAAGATTATTTTAGGCAGCCATTGTTTATCTTTAGAAGGTTTTTATCTAAACCAAAAAGGTTTATTGGATATCGAAACTATCCCGCTTAAGCCTGCTTATCCTCAGGTTAAGGTAATCGATCTGCGCCGGCTTCCTTTTGCTGAAAGAAAGAATAATCCTATTTTTTCAAAATTTTTACTGGATGCAATTCAGGCGGCGTTAACCGAAAAGGGTAAAGTCCTGATCGTGATCAACCGAAAAGGTTTTGCTACGACCGTAGCCTGCCATAATTGCAAGCAGCCTTTAAAATGCCCGC
>CAZEBD010000110.1:677-908 GCA_964510625.1 uncultured Planctomycetales bacterium | reverse complement strand
CATTAACCTGGTTTTTCATTTTGAGGAGGATAAATTAAAGTGCCACCACTGTAACTTTGGCATGCCGCTGCCCAAAATTTGCCCGCATTGTAATGCCGGGTATATCAAATATTTCGGTTTAGGCACGGAAAAGGTCGAGAATGAATTGGCCAGAATCTTTCCGCAGGCCAGGATCGGTGAAGATATCCTGGTTACTACCGGTGCAGTAATCAACCGTCCGGAACTAAAGTT
>CAZEBD010000110.1:0-667 GCA_964510625.1 uncultured Planctomycetales bacterium | reverse complement strand
TTTAGCCTGGCCGGAGTTTTGGCAGTTGATAACGCGCTTAACCGGGTAGATTTGGCGGCCACCGAGAAAATTTTTTACCTGCTTTCCGGGGTGGTGAGTCTGTCGGCAAAAAAAGTGATCATTCAAAGCGCCAATGTCAATCACCATATCTTCCAGGCTTTGATCAATAACGATCCGGAAGTTTTTTATCAGCAAGAGCTAAAAAGCCGCAAGCAGCTTGGCCTGCCTCCTTATAAACATATGGTGCTGCTGAAAATAAGAGGGGCGGAGCTGGAAACAGTTAAAAAGAACTCCCAGGAGATATTCCAGAGGTTGAACAATATTAAAAGTTCCCCGCTGAAATTGCTTTCGCTGGGGCCGGGTGAGCCGGCTAAATTACGGGGAAATTTTTATTACCAGATATTAATGCGCACGGCTAATCTGGAAAAATCCTGTAATTTTTTAAAATTACACTTAAACAAACGGCACTCTTTAGGTATAATAGTGACGGTGGATGTCGATCCGGCCTAAGATGAAAATAATTTTTTTTGGCAGCGGACATTTTGGCGTGGCGGCACTCAAGGCCCTGCATGAAAGCCGGCATGAATTACTTTGTGTGGTCACCCAGCCGGATAAGCAGAAGGGCCGGCACCTGCCTCTGTTGCCTACCGAGATCAAGCATACCGCC
>CAZEBD010000109.1:0-3944 GCA_964510625.1 uncultured Planctomycetales bacterium | reverse complement strand
GATTTTGGAATTAGTCCAGGCATTGGAGCATAAAGGATTCCAGTTTGAAGCGGCGGAAGCCTCTTTTGAGGTGCTTATGCAGCGGGCTTTAAAAAAATTCAAAAAATTCTTTGAATTAGAAGGTTTTAAAGTCGTTATCGAAAAGTCCGAAGGCAAAAAAATCACCTCTGAGGCCGTGATTAAATTAAAGGTTAACGGAATCAAAGAACATACCGCTGCCGAAGGTGACGGACCGGTGAATGCCCTGGATAATGCTTTGCGTAAAGCACTTAAGGATTTTTATCCGACCTTGGCTAAAATGCATTTATCCGACTTTAAGGTGCGTGTTTTGGATGAAAAAGCCGGAACTGCTGCCCGCGTGCGTGTCCTTATCCAGTCTCAGGATGAAGATGAGCTCTGGAATACGATCGGGGTGCATGAAAATATTATCGAAGCCAGTTGGCAGGCCCTGGTGGATAGCGTTGAATATAAGCTGCTTAAAAGCCAGCAGAAAAAGTAAACTTCTCGCCGTTTTCAAGGATAACCATCAATGCCTGAAGAACTGAGCAAACAATATAACCCTAAGGATACCGAAGATAAGTGGTATAAGGTTTGGGAAGAAAAAAAACTTTTTTCCGCCAAGCCATCGTCGGACAAACGCCCTTACAGCATTGTTATTCCGCCCCCCAATGTCACCGGGATCCTGCATATGGGCCATGCCTTAAATAATACCATTCAGGATATTCTGATCCGCTACAAAAAACTAAAAGGCTTAGCAACGCTTTGGATGCCGGGGACCGACCATGCGGGAATCGCCACGCAAAACGTCGTAGAAAAATCTTTAGCCAAAGAGGGGCTAAACCGTAAACTTCTGGGCCGTGAAAAATTTGTCGGAAGAGTCTGGGAGTGGAAACAGGCTTACGGGGCCACCATCATTAACCAGCTTAAAAAACTGGGCTGTTCCTGTGATTGGGAGCGCCTGCGTTTTACGATGGACAAAGAGTATTCCCAGGCGGTGACCGAAGTTTTTGTCCGGCTTTATGAGAAAAAACTGATTTATCAGGGCCACTACATTATTAATTGGTGCCCGCGCTGCCAAACGGCATTAAGTGATGAAGAGGCCAGCCACGTCGAGCTGCAAGGCAAGTTATATTACCTTAAATACCCTTTTAGCGACCGGCCGCATGAATTTATCACGGTGGCCACTACCCGGCCGGAGACGATGCTGGGCGATACCGCCGTGGCGGTGAATCCTAAAGACAAACGTTATAAAAAATATATCGGCCAATACCTGATTTTGCCGCTGGTCAACCGTAAAATAAAGATCATTGCCGACCAGGTAGTCGATATGGATTTCGGTACCGGTGTAGTCAAGGTTACTCCGGCGCATGACCCCAATGATTATGCTTTAGGTAAAAAACATGGCCTGGATTTTATCAATGTCATGTCCCCGGATGGCTCGATGAATAAAGAGGCAGATAAATTTGCCGGCCTTGACCGTTTTAAAGCCAGAGAGGCGATCATTGAGGAGTTGGGAATGCTGGGTTTTGTGGAAAAGATCGCCGAGCATAAACTTTCTGTCGGGCACTGCTATCGCTGCCATACCATCGTTGAGCCGTATTTATCCAAGCAGTGGTTTGTCCGGACAAAACCCCTGGCAAAGCCGGCGATTGAGGCGGTCAAAGAGGGAAAAATCAAATTTCATCCGGCGCGCTGGACCAAGGTTTATTTAAACTGGATGGAGAATATTCAGGATTGGTGTATCTCCCGGCAGATCTGGTGGGGGCACCGCATGCCGGTTTATTATTGCAAAAATTGCCAGCTAAAAAATCCTCAAACCGGTATTATCGTTTCCCGCCAAAAACCGCAGGCCTGCCCTAAATGCGGTTCTGAACTCTTAGTCCAGGAGGAGGATGTTTTAGATACCTGGTTTTCCAGCTGGCTGTGGCCGTTTGCGACATTTTATTGGCCGCAGGATAATGCCGACCTGAAATATTTTTATCCCACCTCTACTTTGGTTACCGCTCCGGATATTATTTTTTTCTGGGTGGCCAGAATGATCATGGCCGGGTTTGAATTCAGGCGCCAGGCTCCTTTTAAAGATGTCTATATCCACGGGACAGTGCGCGATGCCCAGGGTAAAAAGATGTCTAAATCTTTAGGCAACTCCATTGATCCTTTAGAAGTGATCGCTGAATACGGCACTGATGCTTTACGTTTTAGCCTGATCTCGATTACCAGCCAGGGGCAGGATGTTTATTTAGCCAAAGAAAGATTCGAGCAGGGCAGGAATTTTGCTAATAAAATCTGGAATGCTTCGCGTTTCATCCTGATGAATCTGAAACCCGAGGATATCCAGGTAGATTTGTGCGTGTTTTTTAAATCTCAGGAGCTGGAACCGGCTAACCGCTGGATCTTAAGCCGTTTTTATTCGACTTTAGATAAAGTAGGTAAAGATTTAGACAGTTTTAAATTTAACGAAGCGGCCAACAGTTTATATTCATTTTTCTGGCATGAATTTTGCGACTGGTACTTAGAATTGATTAAGCCTCAGATCAGCCAAAAACAGGCCCAGGTAGTCATGTATAAAGTTTTAGAAAAGAGCTTAAGGATCCTGCATCCTTTTATGCCTTTTATTACCGAGGAGATCTGGCAGCGCCTGCCCGGAGCCCAGGGATCAATCCTTCAGCAGCCCTGGCCGCATCTTCAGGAAAACCTGATCAACCGTAAAGATGAAGCCGAAATGAATGAAGTTTTTGAGGTAATTAATTCTATCAGAAATATGCGCGCTGAGCTGGAGATTAATCCTGCCGGCAAGGTGGATATCTGCCTGGCGGTAACCAATAAGCTTACCCGGAAATTATTGGAGGAGCGCGCCGGCGATATAAAAAACCTGGCTAAGCTCAATAATTTAACGATTACCGATGAGTACCTTGCCCAAAAGAACCAGTATGCGCTGGTGGTTAATGATTTACACGTGATTATGCCGCTTTCGGGGTTAGTGGACGTTGAGCAGCAGCTTAAAAAGGCCGATGCAAAAATAGAAAAATTGAAATCCGAGATCAAGCATAAAGAGGTGATGCTGGCCAATAAAAATTTCACTGCCCGCGCCCCGGCTGAGATTGTGGAAGCCGAAGAAGCTAAATTAACCGATTTTAGGGAGCAGATTAAAAAACTGGAGGCAATTAAAAATGGCTTGCGTTGACCCGGCTGCGCTTAGGCAATTTATCCGTGGCGCATTAGCCGAGGATATCGGCCGCGGGGATATTACTACCCGCCTGACCGTTGCCAAAGATAAAGCGATTACGGCAAAAATTATTGCTAAGGAAAGTTTTATGCTTTGCGGTATCGGCATGGCCAAAGAAGTATTTAAGACATTTGATCCTTCACTGCAATATCGGGCTAAGGCTAAGGATGGCCAGAAGGTATCCGGCGGCAGGGTTTTGGCCGTTATTTACGGCCGGGCCGCCAGCATTCTGACTGCCGAGCGGGTGGCCTTAAATATTCTGTCGCTGCTCAGCGGCGTAGCTACCAAAACCAACGTTTTTGTCAGAAAGATCGCTCCGTTTAAGGCCAAGATTACGGATACCCGGAAAACTCTGCCGGGTTTACGCCTCCTGGAAAAATATGCGGTTAAGGTAGGCGGCGGGCATAACCACCGGATGCGCCTGGATGAGATGGTCTTGATCAAGGATAACCATCTTAAGATTATGGGCGGGCATTTCGGTGCGCTGCGGGTGCCCAAAGGTTATAAATTCGAAATCGAGGTGCAAAACCTTAAGGAGTTTATCTTAGCTTTAAGCCTTAAACCCGATATTATTATGCTGGATAATATGCGTATTGCTGAAATAAAAAAAGCGGTAAAAATCCGCAACCGCCTGAGAAACAACTGCTCTAACTGTCTGTCGCTTTTGGAGGCCAGCGGAGGAATACGCTTAGGTAATGTAAAAAAATACGCCGCAACC
>CAZEBD010000108.1:0-3974 GCA_964510625.1 uncultured Planctomycetales bacterium | reverse complement strand
TTAGTTGAGCTGGATAAGCTTGGAAGATATTTAGACAAAAAGGGAGTAAATTTTACAGAATACCTCTCTTTTAGGAACGCCAAGACCAAAAAAATGCCTATTTATAGGGTAAAAGTGGAGGGAAACAACCAATTTGTCTATTCTGACAAGGAGTTAGCCGCGCTAACAGCCAAGGAAGGCAAAGAGATCGAACAGGATGTATTGCACCTTTTTGAAGCCCAGGAGATTGATGAGCTGGTGGTTAAAATCGAAAAACTGGGGTTAGAATTTGATACTTATAACAATAATATTGTTATGCCTAAGGCCGGAACGACCAAGGGCGGGGATAAAAAAATTAAAGCGGTTTACCGAATTTCCAACAGTGATGATGTCAAAGAAGTGTTTAGTTTAAAAGAGATCCTGCTCTACATTAAGGAAATCGCGGCTAAAGGCATGCATATCCAAAGGTACAAAGGCTTAGGCGAAATGAACCCCCAGCAGCTTTGGGATACGACGATGGACCCGGAGAAGAGGACGATTTTACAGGTTACCCTAGAGGATGCCGTGGAAGCAGATAAGATGTTTACGGTTTTAATGGGGGACCAGGTTGAGCCGCGCCGTGAATTTATTGAGACCAACGCGCACCTGGTTAAAAATCTGGATATCTAAAAATCAAGCTATGTATACGCGTAACGATAAAATAATTCAGGTTTACATCGAGGAAGAGGTAAAAGACTCTTATCTTAATTACGCCATGAGCGTGATTGTCGGCCGCGCCCTTCCCGATGTGCGCGACGGGCTCAAGCCGGTGCACCGCAGGATTCTCTATGCTATGCGGGAACTAAACCTGGAACATTCCAAACCTTACAAGAAATGCGCCCGTATCGTCGGTGAGACCATGGGTAAGTATCACCCGCACGGCGACTCGGCGATTTATGAGACCTTAGTGAGAATGGCGCAGGATTTTTCTTTACGTTATCCTTTAGTGGACGGCCAGGGTAACTTTGGGTCGGTGGATGGGGATGCTGCCGCGGCTATGCGTTATACCGAAGCCCGCTTAGCGGCGGTTTCCGATGAAATGCTCGGGGATATCGAAAAAGAAACGGTCAACTTCGGGCCGAACTTTGATTCTTCTTTAAAAGAGCCTCTGTTGTTGCCGGCCTCTCTGCCAAATCTTTTAGTTAACGGTTCAAGCGGGATTGCCGTCGGTATGGCCACGAATATCCCGCCGCATAATCTGACCGAAGTATGTGAAGCGATCGTTTATCTGCTGGACCACCCGGAAGCAGAGATTAAAGACCTGATGCGTTATATTAAAGGACCGGATTTTCCTACCGGCGGTTTGATCTGCGGCAAGGGCGGGATCAAAGATGCATATACCAGCGGCCGGGGAAAGCTCCTGGTGCGGGCCAGGGCGACGGTGGAACACCAGAAGAACGGCAAAGACCTGATTATCTTTACCGAAATTCCCTACCAGGTTCAGAAATCTGCTTTAATCGAAGCCATCGCCGGGTTAGTGGATGATAAAAAAATCGAAGGTATATCTGATATCCGCGATGAATCCGATAAAGAAGGTATGCGCATTGTGGTTGAGCTTAAGCGTGATATCGAAAGCCAGATTATTTTAAACCAGCTTTTTAAACACACGCAGCTGGAAACTACCTTTGGCATTATCATGTTGGCGTTGGTAGATAACCGGCCGAAGGTCCTTAATTTACGCCAGGTTTTAGATTGCTATATTGAGCACCGCCGGGTGGTCATCCGCCGGCGTACTCAGTTTGAATTAGACAAAGCATTAAAGCGCGCGCATATTTTAGAAGGCTTAAAAATTGCGCTCAAATTTATCGACCGGATCATTAAAGTGATTAAGACCTCTAAGAGCGTGGAGGCGGCAAAAATTAATTTGATGAAAGAGTTTGAGCTTTCCGAGCTGCAGGCCCAGGCGATCTTAGAGATGCAGCTGCAGCGGTTGACTGCCTTGGAGAGGGATAAAATTGATGCTGAGTATGCCGAGCTGCTCAAAAAAATTGAATTATGCCAGGCGATCCTGGCGTCAATCAAGAAAATTGAAGGGATCATTAAGGAAGAACTGCAGGAGTTAATGAAAAAATATGGCGATAACCGGCGCACGGATATCGTCGGTGAAGCCGAGGAGCTGGAGGTTGAAGATTTGATCGCCGAAGAGGATGTGGTGGTGACCATCAGCCACGGCGGATACATTAAGCGCCTACCGGTTAGCTCTTACCGTAAACAAAAACGCGGGGGGACCGGGGCAACCGGGGCGGAGCTGAAAGAAGAAGATTTTATTGAACATTTATTTGTGGCCTCAACCAAAGATTATGTGCTGATCTTTACGGATAAAGGCAAGGTGTATTGGCTTAAGGTTTATGAGATTCCTCAGGCCAGCCGGACATCCAAAGGCAAAGCGATTATTAATCTGCTGCAGATGGATACCGCTGAAAAGGTTAGCTCGACCATTCCGGTTAAGGAATTCTCTGCGGATAAATATTTGGTGATGGTGACTAAACTGGGGCAGATTAAAAAGACCAAGCTGGATGCTTATAGTAATCCGCGTAAGGGCGGGATTATCGGTATCACCCTGGATAAAGATGATGCTTTAATCGGTGTAGAAATGACTGACGGCAAGCAGGAGCTTTTGATCGGTACTAGGCAGGGTAAAGCCGTAAGATTTTCTGAAGATAAAGTGCGCGACATGGGCAGGGCAGCGCACGGGGTGCGGGCGATATCTTTAGCCAAGAAAGATGAGGTTATTGATATGGTCGTTCCGCAGAAGGACTCGACTATTTTAACGGTTACAGAATTGGGTTTTGCCAAACGCACTACCGTTGAAGAGTACCGCCTGACCTCCCGCGGCGGTAAAGGAGTAATTAATATCAGGGTGACCGACAAAAACGGCCAAGCGGTAAATTTAAAGACGGTTAACGATAAAGATGAATTAATGGTGATTACTCAAAACGGAATATTCCTGCGTTGCGCGATTAAAGATATCCGGGAGACCGGCCGTTCCGCCCAAGGCGTGCGTTTGATTAAACTACACGATAAAGATAAAGTTTCCTGTGTGGCTCCGGTAATTGCGGAGGCAGAAGAATAAAGCTTGACCCTGTCGTCTAGCCTGGTCCAGGACAAGAGCTTTTCAAGCTCTCGACACGGGTTCAAATCCCGTCAGGGTCACTGAATTTTAAAATCAGGAGCGTGTTTCATGTGTGGCATAGTTGGATATATCGGTGCTCAAAATGCACAGCCGGTCCTTTTGGCTGGTTTAAAGCGCCTGGAATATCGCGGCTATGACTCAAGCGGCCTGGCAATCGTTACCCCCCGTCAAAAAACTATCGGTATTCGTAAGGCTCCCGGAAAAATCAGCGCATTAGAAAGATTAGTTAAAAACAAACCGCTGAGCGGCTCAGTCGGTATTGCCCACACGCGCTGGGCGACCCACGGCGCCCCGACGCAGGCCAACGCCCATCCGCATGCTGATTGTACCGGCAGTATTGCCTTGGTGCACAATGGTATTATTGAAAATTATGAAGCCCTCAAGATCCAGCTGATTAAGGAGGGGCATATTTTCCGCAGCCAGACCGACACAGAAGTCATTATCCACCTGATTGAAAAATTCTATAAAGATGTTCCCTTAGAAACAGCGGTGGCCTCGGCGCTAAAACTGTTGATCGGTTCCTTTGCCATTGGGGTCGTCTCGGCTCAGGAGCCCAATAAGCTGGTGGGGGCACGCCTGGGTAGCCCGCTGATTGTGGGGATCGGAGCCGGCGAGAATTTTCTGGCCTCGGATGTCCCGGCAGTGCTGGGGTTTACCAAAGAGGTGGTTTTTCTTGACGATAATGAGATCGTGGTGCTTGATCAGGAGCATTTTAAGGTTAGCACCCTGGAAGGAAAGACCGTTTTTAAATCCACTACGCATATCAATTGGGATATTGATCAGGCGGAAAAGAGCGGCTTTGATCATTTTATGCTCAAAGAGA
>CAZEBD010000107.1:0-4055 GCA_964510625.1 uncultured Planctomycetales bacterium | reverse complement strand
AATCCCGCTGGCTTGCGGAAAGCTCTTTTTTCAGGCGGATATTCTCATCTAAAATATTCCTCTCTTTGACTAACCGAGCCAAAAGCAGCTTGATCTCATTATCAATGATCGGCTTAGTGATATAGTCATAAGCGCCCATTTGGATGGCCGCCACGGCGTTATCGATGGTGCCGTAACCGGTCATTAAAATCACCGGCGCCGGGTATTTGCGGGCTTTAATTTCTTTTAATAATCCCAAGCCGTCAATATCCGGCATCTGAATATCGCTTAAGATAATATCGGGTTTAAATGATTTAAGGAGGTTTAATGCTTCTTTGGCGTTGGATGCGCCTGCGGCGGCATAGCCTTCCAGGGTAAGAAATTCACTCAAAGACCTGCGGATCAGCGGTTCATCATCAACCACTAACACATGGATATGCTGGTTATTATGCATTCTCTAAAGTTTCTTTGGGAAGTAAGACGGTAAATTCGGTGCCGGCACCGAGCTGGCTCTGGAAATCGATCTTTCCGCCGTATTTAGCGACTAATTCATGCGAAATCGCCAGGCCAAGTCCCGTGCCATTAATAATGCTTTTAGTGGTGAAAAACGGCTCAAAGATTTTGGCCTTGATCTCATCGGGAATACCGCGCCCGGTATCTTTAAACTTAATAAAAACCCCGGCCTCATTTACCCCGCTTGAAATTTCAAGGCTGCCGCCGTGCGGCATCGCATCTAATGCGTTCTTAACGATATTAATGCAAACATGGGACAACCCGAAATCTGCAATTTTAGGCAGGCGCGTGTCTAAATCCAGCCTCACCTTAATATTATGTAAAGCGATCTTATTTTTAAAGACATCCAATGAATCATTAATTAATTCCGGGATATCGATGTAGGATTTGATCTTGCCCGGGGAATTGACCTGGTGCGAGAAGGCTAAAAGCGACTTGGTGGTTTTGGCGATGCGGCTTAGGCCTTTTTTGATCTCGCCAAGGTATTCCTGGGCCACCGGGTCCAGGTGCATTTTTGTCAGCAGGATATTTGTGTAGCGGATGATCCCATCCAGCGGATTATTTACTTCATGAACAATGCCGGCGGCGAGTTTTCCTACGGTAGCATATTTTTCTAACAGCCTTTTCTCATCGTTAAATGCCTCTTTTTCCTGGGCCATCCTTTCAGCGGAAGCCAGGTTATCGGCGATAATGCAGGCATAACGGCAAAGCATCACCACAAAGGCAAAATCTTTATCGCTAAACGGCTCGCGGTTAGTCTTATCGGAGATATTCATAATCCCCAAAAGCCCCCGCGGGCTTAACAGCGGTATAGACATAAAAGAATTGGTACGGTAATGCTTAAACCCGTTGTGCTGAAAGCGTTCGTCGAAGTCGATATCTTTGACTAAAACCGGCTTCTGGGTATCGGCGACCTTGCCGCTGATCCCCTCTCCGATCTTCTGCTTAAGATGTTCGATATGTAGTTCGTGGGAGTTATAAAAAGCGTTGAGGATCAGCTCTTTCTTTTCGTTGTCAAAAATAAAAATCGACCCGCATTCAGCCCTCAGGATAGACATAATATCCTTGAGTACTCCCTGCAGATAATTATTGATGATAATATTGCTGTCCATTGTTCCCTGCTTTATTTTTGTTCTGAGAGGCGCTTGATGATTTCTTTGGCGGATTTGGCGTATTTGCTCTTGGGATATTCCTTAAGCAGAACCTCCAGAATCTCTTTGGCTTTGTTTGGGTTATTCAGACGCTGGCTGTAAATGCCGGAAAGGCTCAATAAGATCTCTTCAAAGCTGGCCTTGCCGTTATAGGTAGCAAGCATACCGTTTAAGGTGTTTACTGCCCCCTGCCAATCTTTGATCTCCATATAGCATTGCGCAACCAATAAATCCATATTGTAGGATAACGGTGTAACCGGATGCTTAGCGGCGATCCCTTTGTAGTAAGTAATCGCTTCCTGGAGCGCGGCGATCATTTTATCCGGTTCATACTTGATCTTATAATGCTGGGCGATGTAGATGGGGATCTCCAGGCCTTTGATCGTCTCGGAATAATTCTGCATAATCGTGCGGTATTGCTCAAGCGCGCTGGCCCACTTATCCTGCCGCTCATAGGAATTGCCGATTAAAAAGATCGCCTGAGCCGTTAATTCTTTGGATTTCTCGTATTTCTGGATAAGCTTTCTTAATTGCTGGCGCCCCAGGTCGTAATTTTCTTTGACGATGTAAAGATTAGCGATGCTGAAGTCGGCATCTACCGCTAAATTGCTTTTGGGGTATTTCTCGCCGAATTGATTAAGGTTAGCCACTGCTTTTTCCAGGGCATTCGGAGGAGTGGCATGAGGGTTACGCAGGATTTTCTCTGCCTGCTTCTTGGCCTGCCAGTATCTTTTCTCAATCGAGTATTCATCGTTGGCACAGCCGGATAGCAGCAAGCCGAATGCGGAAATAATTGCAAGGCTTAAAATATTTTTTATAAAGGCCGGTTTATTCATTTTTGGTTAGCAGGTACAGGTGCGTAGTGGTTAAGGTGATCAAAAGGTCAATGACTAATGAGCTGATCAGTAAACTTAAGGTAGAAATCAGTAAGATAGATTCCGGGAAAAGCTGGACGATTAAGAATCCGGGGTCTGACTGCAGGACAATAATCGGGATATACAGTATCATCGGCAGCCCGACTAAGAGAATGGTTTTAATAAAGTATTTCCTGAATAAAAGGAATGATTTAGCGATGGCTTTGATCAGAGATGTATTTTCAATGATTAATATTGGGATTGCATAAACAAAGGCTGATTGGATAATAATCGCCAGGGCAAAGTTGTAAACCAAAAGAACCGGCCCCAGCCAAATCTTGGCGCCGATAAAAAGCAGGCGGGTGTGGCCGGAGGTAAAATATTTAAGTAAAATTTTAGAAGCGATTTTATCCATGAAATAAAAGATCATGGTAAACAATAAGACTACTGCGAATAAAGAGATATATTTCTTTAAGGCGGTGATTAAAGCGGTTTTAAGGCTGGTTTTGCTCTTTTTGTAGAGGCCGTAGATCAAAAGTACCGCAGCACCGGTTAAGAGCGAGCCGATAAAGATGGTTAGCCCGACCCTGGCAAGTGAGACCAATTTAGGGATTAAGATGAAATTAACCGGGTAATGCAGGAACCTCTCTCCCCATAAAGCGCGGATGGGAGGCGCCAAAAGCAGTTTTAGGGGCATCCGGGGGGCTAAATAGACTAATATTAAGGTAAGAAATTCAAAGGCGGCAAATATCGCAAACGGCGCAAAAAGCACCGGATTGCCTTTGATTGACTGTGTTGCTTTTTCGTAAATGTTTCTTAAAGTCACCATAAGGAGGAGTATAACACGTCTCTGGGCTGCTTGTCAAGGTCAAAGGAAAAAAAGAGGGGTAAACCTTGTAAGGCCTACCCCCCCATTTTTTTGCTCTTTCGAAAGCGCACCACATGGGGGGCATTTCAAGAGTTACTTAACTTAAAAGAAAGATTACGATCTTACGATCTCTTCTTTCCTAAGCCAAATAAACCTAAAATACCCATCCCTAATAACGCCATAGTGCTTGGTTCCGGTACAGCAGTGGAAGTAGTATCATGTTTGACTTTGTTGCCAAAATGATTTACTTGCCAATTACCGGTAAAATCACTAATTTCGGCCATTGTTACATCTCCGCCGGTACCGCCTACTTCAAACAAATCATTATTCGATTCGTTAATAGTAAATAAGTAGTCGAACTGCGGATAAGTACCAGCTTGCCAACCGAAATTAGTAAGTTCGCCTTTTAACAGTGTACCTGAATAGTTAACACTATTATAAGTGAAGTTACCAGTGATTACTATATCGTCACCGCTCCAACCGCTGATAAAATTACCTGCGTTATCAACTAAAAAATTAGCTGAGTAAGTACCACCGGTAATTAACGCCACGTCCCCATTAGAAAAAGTAATGGTGCGAGGTGTTGCGGTAAAGCTCATTAAATTTGTTCCAGCATTATACAAGTATACACCGCTTGTATTAGAGAATATATCGGGAAAATCTAATTGCACCCCGAGTAAAGCTGCATCT
>CAZEBD010000106.1:0-4057 GCA_964510625.1 uncultured Planctomycetales bacterium | reverse complement strand
CGATGAGGATTCCATCCTCATCGAAAAAGTCTGCGGGATAAAAAGCGGGCTTAAAGATATGAGCCCGATCGCTGTCGAAAAAGGTTTTACTGAAAAGTATATCGCCCGCCCGGACAAAGAGAACATCCGTAAGCAGATTCAGAATGCTTTTCGCCGGGTTTCTAAAAAACAGGAATTAGTAGTTATCGAGGGGACGGGCCACGCCGGAGTAGGTTCGGTTTTCGACTATTCCAATGCCACGGTCGCCCGCCTCCTGGGTTCTAAGGTGATTATTATTTCTTCCGGTGGAATCGGCCGGCCGATCGACGAGATCGTTTTAAACAAAGCCCTTTTTGAAAAAGAAGGGGTAAAAGTTTTAGGGGTAATCGTTAATAAAGTTTTACCCAATAAATTTGAAAAGATCAACCAGCTGGTCAGGAAAGGCTTAGAAAGAAAGGGGATTCAGGTTTTAGGGGTGCTTCCCTATGACCCGATGTTAGCCCGTCCGACGATCGAGCAGGTTTTGGAGGAGACAGATTTTCAGGTATTAAGCGGCAAAGAATATCTGGAGAGATCGGTAGCCAAAGTGATCGTTGCTGCAATGGAGCCGCGCGATGCCGAGCGCTATATCAGCGAAGATAGCCTGATGATCACTCCCGGTGACCGGGAGGATATGATTAATATCGCCCTGAATTGTTTCCGTGACTCAAGCGCAAAAAAATTAAAGGTCTGCGGGATAGTCTTGACCTGCGGAATAACTCCGCAGGCGCAGGTTATGGAGCTTTTGAACAAGGCTCAGATCCCGGTGCTTCTGTCTAAAGCCGATACTTATGATGTGGCTACCTGTGTGCACGATATTACGGTAAAGATCAGGCCGACGGATAAAGATAAGATCGAAGCGGTAGAAAAATTAATCAATGAGTATGTGGATTTTAAAAAAATTCTGAAAGGGATCTAAAAAGATGGATGCACTTAAGCGGATTCGTAACCGGGCTGCCTCACTTGAGCTTAAAAATATTGTTTTGCCGGAATTTGAAGATGCGCGGACTTTAGAGGCGGTTGAAATCGTCCGGAAGGAAAAAATAGCCAACCCGATACTTTTAACTCCGGATGCAATTGATGGCCAGCAAAAGGAAAGGTATATTCAGGAATATTATGAGCTTTATCGTTCTAAGGATATCGATCTGGAAGTTGTACGTAAACTATTTTCGGATAACCTGTATTATGCGGCGATGATGACCCGGGAAGGCAAGGCAGATGGTTTAGTCGCCGGGGCATCCCACACTACCGCCGATGTCGCTCGTGCCTGTATCCGCTGTATCGGGCTGGATGAACGTTTTACTATCGCCTCCAGTTGTTTTATTATGGATGTGCCTAACTGTGAGTATGGGGATCAGGGGACATTTGTTTTTGCCGATTGTGGGGTCATTCCGGATCCTAATTCCCGTCAGTTGTCCTGCATCGCTTTTACTGCCGCAGAGCTTGCCGGAAAAGTATTGAATCTGACCCCGCGGGTAGCCTTTTTAAGTTACTCCACTAAAGGTTCGGCCAAAACCCGGGCGGCGGAGAAAATTTCTGAAGCATTAGCGGCACTTAAAAAGCTTTCCCCGGATATCCTGGCTGATGGGGAGTTACAGGGTGATGCGGCGATCGTCCCGGAAGTCGCCGGGATTAAATGCCCGGATAGCCCGATCAAAGGCAAGGCCAATGTGCTTATCTTTCCCAACCTTGAAGCCGGTAATATCGCTTATAAATTAGTCCAGCGTTTAAGCAAGTGCCGGGCAATCGGTCCGTTATTCTTAGGTTTAAATAAACCCGCCAGCGACTTATCGCGCGGGTGTTTTGCTCAGGATATTGTCGATAGCGTGGCGGTCACCGCCATTAGGGCGCACTAATGAAGATACTAGTTATTAATAGCGGAAGCTCATCCATTAAATATAAGCTTTTTGAGATGCCGCAAGCGCGTTTAGTCAAAAAAGGCGCCATTGAACATATCGGCGAAGAGGGGTCAGTATTTAAGAACCATTACGCCGGGCTCAAAATCATCCTTGGCCAAATTAAGCTGGTGGAAGCAGTGGGCCACCGGGTCGTCCACGGAGGGGAAGATTTTAATAAGCCGGCCATCGTTGATGACCGGGTGATCAAAGGGATTAAGAAATGTTCGGCGATCGCCCCTTTGCATAATCCGGCAAATTTATCCGGGATCCTGGCCTGTCAGAAGCTTCTGCCCGGAGTAAAACAGGTAGTGGTCTTTGACACGGCTTTCCACCAGACTCTTCCGGAGTATGCTTTTATTTACGGCTTGCCTTATGATTATTATCAAAAATTAAAGGTGAGAAAATATGGCTTTCACGGCACCAGCCATGAATATGTGGCGCTGGAAGCAAGTAAGATCCTGAAGCGGCCGCTTAATAAATTGAAATTAATTACCTGTCATTTAGGCAACGGTTCCAGTATTACTGCTATTGACCAGGGAAGATCCGTGGATACCAGTATGGGTTATACTCCTTTAGAAGGGTTAGTGATGGGAACGCGTTGCGGTGATGTCGATCCGGCATTGATCACACATATTATGCATAAAAAAAAGCTTGATACAAAAGAGATGGACCGCATTTTAAACAAGGAGAGCGGCTTAAAAGGGATATCCGGCATCAGTAATGATATGCGGTTTTTGGATGCAAAAGCTTCATCGGGAAATAAGCGTGCAAAACTGGCGGTGGATATTTTTGTTTATCGTATCCGTAAATATATCGGGGCATATTTAGCGGTTTTGGGGAGAGTGGATGCTTTAGTTTTTACCGCCGGTATCGGCGAGAATCAGGCCTCAATCAGAGAAAACATCTGCCGTGGATTATTTAACTGCCTGGGGAAAAAGCCCCGGATCCTGGTAATCCCCACCAATGAGGAATTAATGATTGCCCGGCAGACCTATAAATTAATAAAATAATCTGCCCTTCTGGGCAAGGAGAGAAAATGTTAAGGACGATGTTGAAATCCAAGATTCACCGGGCCACGGTTACGGAGGCTAACCTGAATTATGAAGGCAGTATTACTATTGATACGGATTTAATCATTGCCGCCGATATTTTAGAAAACGAAAAAGTGGAAGTGCTTAATTTAAACAACGGCCTGCGTATCGAAACTTATGTAATCAAAGGCCAAAGCGGCAGCGGAATAATCTGCCTAAACGGGCCGGCGGCCCGCGGTGCCTGCCCCGGAGACCAGGTAATCATTGTTTCTTATGTGGCCGTTGAAGATAAAGAAGCAAAAAATATTTTAGCTAAAATTATCAAGGTTGACGCTAAAAATAAGATTAAGGGATAAGCCTGATGTCTGCTGATAAGCTAAAGATTAGAGTAATCGGTGATGCGGTTCTAAGGAAAAAAGCTAAACCGGTGGCCAGGGTAACTGATGAGCACCGTCAATTGCTTAGCGCCATGGCTAAAACCATGTATGAAGATTCAGGTATCGGTCTGGCGGCGCCTCAGGTCGGGGCGAGTTTCCAGTTGATCGTTGTGGATATCGGAGAAGGGCTTTATAAATTAATTAACCCCCGGATTGTTAAATGCCGCGGGCAGCAATCGATTGCCGAAGGGTGCTTGAGCGTGCCTGGAATTTCGATCAAAGTCAAACGTGCCAAAGAAGTATTGGTTGAGGCGCTGGATGAACAGGGAAATAAACTGGAGCTTTTGGCCAAAGACCTTTTTGCCTGTGTGCTGCAGCATGAAATCGATCATTTAAAAGGTAAATTGATTGTTGATTATGCTTCTTTTATCGAAAAGCTGAGGATGAAAAATAAACTGGCGGCTTTCGATGCACAAAGCAAAGCCGTTAAACTCTAGGATTAAAGGATAAAATTGGATACCTATGATTTAATTATAATCGGGGCCGGGCCGGCGGGTCTGACCGCCGCGCTTTATGCTGGGCGCAGCCTCCTGAATACTTTATTGATTGAAAAAATCACTGTCGGCGGCAGGATCTTGATGAGTGAGACTATCGAAAACTATCCTGGTTTTCCGGGAGGGGTCTTGACAGTAGAATTAATGGGCAGGATGGAGAAACAGGTCAGAGAGTTGGG
>CAZEBD010000105.1:0-4057 GCA_964510625.1 uncultured Planctomycetales bacterium | reverse complement strand
GGTATCCGCTGACGGCTAAAGGTTTGCTGGATTGTTATATCTTAGGCCTGCCGTTTTTACGTAATTTCGGGGTAGCTACCCTGGTTTACACAGCAGTATTTTTTGGCGCCTATGAGTTTATCGCCCGCAGAGTGCGGGATACAAAATTAGCTAAAGTTCTTTTATAAAGTTTTAAAAAGTTAACGTTTTTGGTATTAGGGAAGGCCGTGAGAATCGGTCGCAGTTCCCGCTGCTGTAAAAGAGGTCGAAATTCTCTGTGAGATTTTTTGCCACTGGTTTTTAAATAAACCGGGAAGGCATCGAGAAAAGTAGGTTCTACTCTTAAAGTCAGAATACCTAACCAAAAACATATGTCCAACCGATACTTTTAAACCCGCGGACAGGTTTAAAAGGGTTAGAAATCAGGGATAACCCTTAATGCTTTTTAGATAAAGCGTTAAGGGTTTTTTGTTTTACGCAGGTCCGAGAATGGAGAAAAGATGCAAAGGTCAGGCCGAATGTTGAGGTTATGGGTTTTAGGGGCAGTTATTTTTGGGGCCGGGGTATCGGGGTTTGCCGCGGATGTGGATTTGGATAGGATCGTAGTTACCCCATATCGTTATGGGGAAAGCTTGGGGAATGTGCCTGGCAGCGTTTCAGTGGTGGATTCAGAGCAGATTGCTTCTTCCGGAGCCTCTACAACTGCGGGATTATTATCGGGTTTATCCGGTGTAGTGGTCCGGGATTTTACCGGGAACGGTTCTAAGGCTACCGTGGATATCCGGGGTTTTGGTGAACAGGCTGCCTTAAATGTCCTGGTGTTAGTTAACGGCAGAAGGGTAAATGAAATTGATTTGTCCGGAGTCAGCTGGACGCAGATTCCTTTAGAACAGATCGAAAAGATTGAAGTCTTAAAGGGGAGCTTCGGAGCTGTCCTATACGGTGATAATGCGGTCAGTGGAGTAATTAACATCATTACCAAAAAAGCCGCCGATTGGCCTTTGGCGGTTGAGCTAAGCGGTGAATACGGAAGTTACGCGATGAATAAGGAGAATTTAAGCCTCAGCGGTAGGCAGGGTGAATTTAGTTATTTATTTGCTTATGGCCAAAATGCTACGCAAGGTTACAGGGATAACTCTTATTTTAAGGGTACGAATTTTTCTGCGGAACTTGGGTATTTGCTTGAACCGGTAGGGACCAATTTACGTTTTACTCAAGGTTACAGTAAATCGGAGTATGGTTTGCCGGGCGCTCTTTCCAGCGCCGATTTAGCTAAATTTAACCGCCGGTATTCTGCTTATGGGGATGACCATGCCAAAGATACCGACTATAATTTCGGAGTGGGTTTCGATCAGCCTACCGGTGATTTTGGCAAATTTTCTTTTGATGCTTCACTGCGTAAACGTCAGATGTTTTCAAATTTTATCGGGGCCAACAGCGGTTACAATCCGATCGTTAAGTCTCAGATTAATACGTTGGGGTTTAATCCGAAATACGTGTTGGATAAGCCGGTATTTTCATTGGCCAATAAAGCAGTTTTTGGCATGGATTTCTATCGCTATGATTTTAATTCGGATACTTTCGACCTAACAGTAATCAAACAAAGCGATAATTATGTCCGAAAGGTATCGCAGGCCGCATATTTTCAGGATGAGCTGGCTTTAAATCAGAATTTTACCCTTACCGGCGGCTACCGCTATGAAGATATTGGTTATGATTTTAATTATAATGACTATGGGGTTTTCTTTCCTAATCCTCCCGTTGATTCCAAGATTGGCTTAAAAGCTACCGCCTATAACGTCGGCCTGGCCTATAAATACGGCCGGGGCAATATCTATATTAATCACAGTAAAGGTTTCCGTTCTCCGGCAACCGACGAATATTTTGTCTGGGGTGTGTTTAATCCTGATCTTAAACAGCAGGAGAGTAGGAATTATGAAGCCGGCCTGCATTGCAAGCTAAATGAATTTTTTGACTTTGGATTATCCGGATACTTAATGAATGTAAAAAATGAGCTTTATTATAATCCGGCCGGAGGAGCTTTCGCTACCGGAGCTAATGAAAATTATGATAAAACCCGGCACCAGGGGTTTGAAGTTGAGTTTAGTTCAAAGCTGCCCTGGAGGTTTAAGCTAAACGGTGAATATACATTTGACCAGGCGGTTTTTAAGGATGGGGTGTATAAGGATAAAAGTATCCCCATGGTTCCGGAGCATAAGTTTAATTTAGGGCTAATGCATTATTTCACCGACTTTTTATCTGCCGGCCTGTCTTTTAATTATATGAGCAGCCGTAAATTTATTAATGATGAAGCAAACCGTTGGCCAAGTTTGAAGCAATCCTTTACGGTAGACGGGAAGCTGGTATTGGAAAAGAATGATTTTAAGTTAACCGGGGGCGTAAATAACCTGTTTGATGAAAAATATTACGAGTATGGAGTCTGCAATGCTTCTACTGGAGCGGTTAATTATTATCCGGCGGTAGGAAGGAACTTTTTTCTGAGGATTTCCAGGAAATTCTAAAGAAAGGGGCTAAGAGGATATGTCTGAATATACCTGTCCGCACTGTCAACAGCCGATTTATGATGATGAAGCGTTGTTATGCCTGTATTGCGGCCGGTCCCTTAACCGCCCGGTGGGCTTGCTGGGCAAGCTGAAATATCCTAAGCCCAAAGCGGTAATTATTTTTATTGTTCTTTTGGCGATTGTCAGTTTTTTGCTCCTAATTCTTGCCAGTTGAGCCGGGGCGTGATAAAATAAGCCATGAAAACTAACCGGCTTTTGCGGTTTACTTTGGCGGTTTCTTTGCTTGCCCACGGGGTGATTATCCTTGCCCGGCCGGGCTTTAATCCTTTTACCCCTGCCCCTAAGCTGCAGGAAATCGCCGTGCGTTATATCAAAGAGAAGGACAAGCCAGCGCAACCGAAGATTCCACAAAGCCCGGGCCGGCCCGGGGGGAAAGTTTTAGGAAGAGCGCCTTTGCCTTACATCGAGCCGGCCGCCGCGCCAACGCCGGCTTCCCAGGCGTTATTCAATAAAGCCCAGGGGTTTGCTAAGCCGGTTTTTTCCCATCCCGAAATGACGGCAGTTAAGAAAAAGATATCCTTGCCGGCAATGCCGGCGGCTAAAATCGATAATCCTACCTATATCAGTTATTATCAGATCGTCAGAGAGAAGATCCGCCGCAGCGCTTATCAGAATTATATGCATAACGTAACCGGGGAGGTTTACGTTTCTTTTATTATCGCTAATGACGGCCGGATCAAGGATGTGCGTTTGGTAGAGGATAAGACCACGGTTAACGATTACCTGCAGAAGGTTGCCGTAAGAAGCATCCGTGATGCTTCGCCATTCCCGGCTTTTCCCAAAGAGCTGGATTATCCACAGCTGTCTTTTAATATCATCATTTCGTTTGAAATCGAATAATCTTTACGGCTTAAAAACCGGGCAGCCAGATTATTGACACCCATCTGAAAAAGTGGTATATTAATGCCTTCAAATTATACCCGAAAGGAGATGATCAGATTGACGCAGGTTGAAGTTAAAAAAGACGAATCTTTTGAATCGGCTTTGCGGCGCTTTAAGAAAAAAATCGAGCAGGAAGGTATTTTACGCGAAGTACGCGACCGCAAGCATTATGAAAAACCCAGTGAGCGCAAGAGAAAAAAAGCCAAATCCGGCAGAAAATAAGCATGGGCCTGGCGATTTCTATTTCCTGGAACTCTTTTCGGTTTACTGATGGGTTAGGGTTGCTCTTTGAAATAAAACAGCTTGGTTTTAAAGAGATTGAATTAAGCTTTAATCTGACGTCCGGCTTGCTGGATAGCATTATTAAAGAATCCCGCCAATCCGGAGTGAGTATCTGCAGTTTGCATAATTATTGCCCGATTCCACCCGGGCTTACTCCTAAACAGGCGCTTCCCGATTGCTATTCTTTAGCGGCCCTGGATCCGGCAGAGAGGGATTTAGCGGTCAAATACACTAAGGCCAGCATTGATACTGCTTCAGGGTTAGGGGCCAAGGCGGTAGTTTTACATTGCGGAAGGGTGCAAATCCCCGATGCCACCCGCCAGCTGATT
>CAZEBD010000104.1:0-4096 GCA_964510625.1 uncultured Planctomycetales bacterium | reverse complement strand
CTGCTATCTGGCAGGGGGTCCCGGAAAATAATACTTTTTTATTTCCCCGCAACAGCTTCAGCACCTCTAAATAACTATTTCCGATATTACTCTGTAAATATTTAGAACTGCGTAATCGTTCCAGATCCTCTTTACGGTCAATCGCCATATGTTTTAATTGCATATTTTCATCAAAAGCCGCTCCGAATACTATCCCGCCTTCATTCAGGATAGATTCGGCCAAAGCTGAAAAAACACCCCCGCTGGCACTTTGAAAACGGGCGATTTCATCCTTATTCCAGCAGGCATAGCACTCTATCTTGTCGGTAACAAGCGTTTTCTGTGGATGGGCGATCGGACAAATAATCTTACAAAGGTCGCATCCGTCGCATAATACCGGATCAATTTGAGGACGTAAAAAGCCCTCTTCATCTGCAACCATCTCGATACACCTATTAGGGCAAATATTAAAACAAGCGGCACAGCCGGTACATAATTGTTTAGGGCAAATTACATTGTCCATAATTAAGGCGCTCCCAAGGCATTCTTCAAAAAATCAACTGACCGCTGCTTTTCATTCTGAAGTATCGACTCTGCAAGCTGATAATCCGGATGTAGGTCGATTTTACCGGCAGATACATTTTGGGCAGATAAAAGCCGGTCATCCAGCTTTAACATTTTAATCAGCGTCGTAATCCTGGAATTGGCCGACTTTTCCGGATTAAGATCTTTGTTGATCAGGGCATAGAATGGCTTTCGGTAATTAATCGAAAAAGCGCATCCGTGGTATGAGTTGGTAATAATACAGGCGGCATTCTGGAATAAACCCAGAAATTCAGCCGGCCCGGCGTCAAAAATCGAATGCCTCATGAAATTAAAACGCATATATTCTTTTTGCCCGATACAAATAATCTTCCAACCGGTTAAGGAAGAAACCCGGCTGGCCATTTGGGTAATACCCTTATTCACCTGCTTATCTCCCGGGACATAATAACACAATATATACGGATGACTAAACTCATAGGGGGAAGATATCTGCCGCCACTGCTCCTGCTCCAGCAAAAGCGTGGGATCTAAAACTATCTGCACATCCCTTCCGGTAAGCTGCTTAACAATTTGCTTACCTTCAAATTCACGGACAGAAATAGAATCAATGCGTTTGAGCCAGTCGGAATAAGCATCAACCTGCCGGCGATTTATCCGCGATACCCCAAAACTTGCTCCGTAAGCAATTAATTTTTTACCTACCGGAGCAAAAGATAAAAAATAAGCTGGGTCGGATGAAATATTAGGATTCCAAACCTGATCGCTACCTGTTAAATAGATATCAAATAGCGGCGGATCAGAATGTAATATTTTTGTGTCACGGTAAGGCGCCGAAGATAAATGCAGATACTTGCGGCAGAAATCTTCTGTCCTGCGCTGGCTGGTTGTGCCTGCGATAATATTCTTTAAATGATACCAAGCGGCGTGCTTGAACCGACGGGCAACGGAAGAATAATTGCGCCATAATGACTGGTCCAGATAATCAATGATTTCCGGATTAAAGCCTAATTGGTTTAACTTCTGCACAAGAGCATATGCCTGCAGAATAGCTCCATACCCCTGGCGATGGAAAGTAATTATTCCGATAGTTGGCATTTAAGCCTTTTCTCTAAAAAAATGAATGATTAATACCCAAATCAGGTAAAATAACGGAAAAACTAACCCTGCAATAACCACTCCCACTAAGCCATAAAAATAAGCCCCCAGGAAATTTAAAATCACTCCGGCAACCGCAGTTATAATCTTTGGCCAAAGCAGGATCTGAGTGTTTGTCTTAAGGTAAAACGGGATATTCATCATTTGCCCCAAAGCTAAAAGCCCTCCAGAGGCTACCAAGAGCGGCAATAATCCGGATACCTGGCGGTATTCCGGGGCTACCACAAGCAAAAAGAATTGCCTATGGAATAAATAAGCCAGTAAAACAAAAATTAAGGTAACCGCTGCAGCAGCAAGAATCAATAAGTTATTCAGCCTGATTGTCTTAATCAGCCGGGCTGAATCATTGCCGCTTCCTGCCCGGTTAAAAAATACCGGGGTTACAAACTGCAAAGCTAAAGTCGAAACAATCACGATCGGATAATACCCGAACTGAAAAAGTACCGAATACAACCCGACATCCTGGCTTCCGGAAAAAACCAAAAGCGCCCAGCGGCCGGAGACCAGCTGGGCCCAGGTAAAAATTCCCCATAAAGAAAGCGGCCAGACAAAATCCAGTATAGTTTTTGTAAGCCCCTCCGTTTCCATGCCTGAATTCTTGGGCCGGAGCCTGGCTAATGAAGCAATTTTGTATTTAAAAAAATAGAATTGCGAACTAAAAATTACTAGCGCCGAAACAAGATAACCGGCCATGGCAACCAAACTATGGGCACCCCATAAAATAATCATTCCGACGGGAACTAAAAAGTCCAGCACTATCCTGTGCCGAGCGGCGTTCTGAATATAGTCAAATACGATGTTATAACCGGAGAACAATGCATATAAAAAAGCTAAAATAAAAAGCCAGACCCACCGGGTATAACCGGCTAACTGCAGCCCTGCGGTTAAGATAATTGCCAAAACAGCAATTAGTATAGCAGTCTTATGGAAAATAAATTTAAGTGTCCGGAAATAAGCATTGAGCCGTCCTTCTTCAAGGGCCGACGAGAAATACCTTAAAAACCCCTGACCTAACGGATAGAAAATTATCTGTTGCATTAAGATTGCGGCGGTCAGGCCGATAGCTAAATTACCATATACCGCCGGGCTGATCTTATAAGTAAGCAGGCGTACTCCAAAAACCCCGCCGCTAATCACTAACAGCTGACCCAGACAAACCCAGATTAATTCCCGCCCCACCCGCCTGATCCGCGACATTTAGTGGCTGACCCCTTCTTTTTTTATGACCTTAAACATAGTAAGAAAAATAATTTTGGCATCCAGTAAAAAACTTTTATGCTTTAGATAAAATTCATCAAACTCTACCTTTACCGGGATGGACAAATCATCCCTGCCGTTAATTTGCGCCCATCCGGTAACCCCGGGAGTAAGCTTATGGATATTCTTCTTCGTCCTTAATTCAACCAGGTCATCCTGATTAAATAACGCCGGGCGCGGCCCGACAAAAGTCATATCTCCTTTTAAAATATTAAATAATTGGGGTATTTCATCTAAGCTGAACTTACGCAGAAAAGGGCCTATAAAAGTAAGATATTTATCCGCATCATAAAAAAGGTGCGTAGCTACTTCCGGAGAATCCTTGCGCATCGTACGGAACTTACACATCTTAAATATCCGGTTATCCTTACCCACCCGGTCTGACCAATAGAGGACCGGACCGGAAGAAGTTAATTTAACAATTACTGCTAAAATAAGTAACGGCAGGCTTAATACAACCAATAAAGAAACTACGGCCACCATATCGATAAAGCGCTTCATGATTATAAGTATCCTTTAACGGTTTCCCGGATGCCTTCGGCAAGAGTAAAAGGCGCTTGCCAGCCCAAAATCATTTTAATTTTGCTGCTATCGATAAGCAGGGTTTGCGACAGCTTTTTTATCTCTTCAGCCTTACCCGTAATTCTGCCTAAAAGCTTTAATCCGTATGCCGGTAAAGAAAATAGAACTGACTTCTTGTGCATCGCAGCGGCAATCATCCTAATCAGGTCCGGGGTAGAGACATCCTGTCCGTCGCTGACTAAAAACAACTGGTTGGCCGCTTTAGGATGAGTAATACAAATCATTACTGCATCCGCAAGATTCTTCAGGTAAAGAAAGCTGCGTAAATTTTTAATATTTTTAAGCGGTAGCGGCAAACCGCAGGATGATAGTTTGATTAAATTTTTAAAATTGGCTTTGACCTGAGGGCCATAGACTAAAGGCAGGCGCAAAATAACTGCTTCCATCGCTGATCCGGAACAGGCCTTAAGCAACACTTCTTCGGCTTCCTTTTTGCTGGCGCCGTAATCATCTTTGGGGCAAGGAGGATCATTTTCCGTATAAGGCAAGCCACCGCCTTCACCGTTCACCTTGATCGAACTGATAAATATGAATCTTTTTACTCCGGCCAAGACCGCCGCCCCTACCAGCCTCCGGG
>CAZEBD010000103.1:3754-4102 GCA_964510625.1 uncultured Planctomycetales bacterium | reverse complement strand
GTAGAATCCCAGACAATCCCGCCGCCGATACCCATTTGCGCCTGGTGATCCCGGATTAAAAGCGTGCGGATCGGGACATTAAAAAACAGATCTTTATCCGGTGTAATATAACCGATTGCTCCGGTATAGATCTTGCGCTCCTCCGGCTCGATTTCTCTAATAATCTGCATCGCACGGATCTTCGGGGCTCCGGTAACTGACCCGGAAGGAAAAACCGCCGCCAATAATTCATAAATAGAAATGTCCGGATTAACGCAGGCGGTAACCGTAGAGGTCATCTGGCAAAGAGTTTTATACCTGGCTACCTCAAAAAGCGACGGAGCTTTAATCCCGGCCCCCATCCTGCCC
>CAZEBD010000103.1:0-3744 GCA_964510625.1 uncultured Planctomycetales bacterium | reverse complement strand
AGGTCGTTCCTTAAAAGGTCAGCGATCATCACATTCTCCGCCCGGTTCTTGCGGTCATATTTAAGGCGCAGTGGAGCTAAAAGATCCGAAAAAATATTCCTGCCGCGCGGCCAGGTACCCTTCATCGGCTTAGTCTGAAGGTTAGCAGATCTTTTCCGGATGAATAGCTCCGGAGACAGGGATAAAATGTCAAAATTATCCGCCTGGATATAAGCCGGATAAGGCACCGGCTGATCTTTTAAAAGCCTCCGGTATAAAGACAGCGGGTGGCCGGAAAATTCAAAAAAAAGCTTCAGGCAATAAGTGATCTGATAAACATCCCCGATAGCGATATAATCACGGATGGCGCGGATATGCTTTGCATACTCTTCTCTGTCGATATTCAGGCGCAGGTTTTTCAGCTGGTAAGCTAAAGGCGGCTCAAGCGCCAGGCCCCGGTCAAAACCCTGGTACACCCCGAAATAAAGCAGCGGAAAATCATACTCTTTATCCTGGTGCAGCTTTTCTTCAAAACAATACCCGGCTTCATAGGAAAGAAACCCCGCCAGATAGTAGCCGGCTTTAAGTGCCGATTCGATTTCCTTGAAAGCCGCCTTAAACTGTGCCGGGTCAGTGCAAGCGATAATAAATTCCGGCTTCTGGAATAAAAGCGGTTTTTTTTCAAACTGGATCAAAACTTTCATTTTATTATTTTAAACGTTTACCCAGGATATAAAGCGGAAGTTCCCGGTGCAGGGCACGGCGGAAATAATTCCGCTTACCTTTATATAGCCGTTGGAAACCCTGTGCAGAAAAAAAGCCGGCTGCCGGATCAGAAAACGTAGCTAAATGCACACCCGGCACTCCTGCTGAACGCAAATAATCCAAATAAACCCGGGTTAACCGGGTCCCGATCCCCTGCCCCCGGTAACCTTCTGCCAGATTCATATGGAAAGTAGCCGGATAATCATGGCTAAAATCCGGGGTCTTAATTCCGTTTTTTAAAAAATCTACCAGGCAGGCAGAAATAAATTTAAGATTATTAAGATTTAAAAAAGTCCCCTTAAATACAGCCTTGATTAATAAAGGCAAAAAAATCCGGCGGTTAAATATGGATTCGGCAACCGCTTTATTTTTAGCCCCGATCAGATAACCGATAACCTGGCCGCGGCTTTCGGCGACAAAAGCTGAGCCTGGCTCATAATCCGTAAAATATACGCTCAGGGCGTCAGCAATCACTTCCTCCCCGCGGAAAAATAAAGCGGCAGATTTACCCAAAAGCGCAGTGCGATAAACAAGCTGCCTGACGGCCGCCCTGTCAGAGGCTTTATATTTTCTGATTTTTATTTCCGCAGAGATTTGCATTTCTTGCCTTAATCTTTTTAACCACAAAAAAAGTAATGGTATAGACGATCCCCGCACAAAAGATCCCCAGGATCGCACTACCCCAGAACAGAGGCCAATAACAATCGATGACTTTCTGTAAAGTCAGTTTTCGGAAAAATTCCCGGTCTAAATGCGCAAGCTCCGGGCAAAAAATTAACCTGCCGATCTCATAGCCAAACCAGGTAATGAAAGGAACAGTCGGCGGCAGAGAGATACTGGTCCCCAGTAAAATTGCCATTTTATTGGCCGGGCGCACCACCGCCGCCGCCAGAATCGCCAGAAGCGTGTGTAATCCGTAAACCGGAAGCACGCAGATAAAAGCCCCGATCCCCGCCCCTAAAGCAATCTCATGTGGGCTGTTATGCTGATGAATAAGCTTATTCAGTATGGTTTTAAATTTCATGGGCAACGCACAAAGACCGGACGACAATGGCACAAAGACAAAAAATACCTCCAGAGCAGGCGGAATTTATTCCGGTCATTCAATAGCTGCTTAAAAAACCGATTATAATTATCGGCGGCTAAGCGGCTGTGGTTTTTATCCAGGAGGTGCCGGCTGTATTTAGCCTCTTCAAATTTAATGGAAAGGCCCATAAAATCATGGCTTTGGGAAGAAAATTTTCCCTCCACAAGCTGGGCATACTTAAGCGGAGGAATATGCGCCTCATAACGCTGGCCGAAGATCGCCGTCAGAGCACAGGCATTTTCATAAAGTTTAAGGATAAATTCAGACGGCTTATCCCTCAGGGATTCAAGCTGCATCCTCTTATTCTCCACACATAGGTATAATATAAAGAGCAGGCCGGATATCAACGCTAATAAAATCATCGCGATCTTAACCAAAAGCTTAAGGCACCAACCCAAAGTCAACACCACTCCGACATCGGCATGGTTGCTTCTTAAGCCGGAATATTCAGCATAAATCTTAGTCCGCCCGAACCTTGACGGAGATAAAACCCCATTTTTTATTTTTACAATCTGGGCTCCTTCAAACTTCCAGCCGGCCTGATCAGTAAGATCCCGCGCTGAACGATCGTAATAATTTCCCTGTACTTTTAAACTCCCCTTTCCGCCCATCTCAAGATTAAGGCTCTCAGGAGCCAAAGAAAGTGACACTAATTTTGCTGCTTTAACCGCAATCCGGACATATTCACTGCGTATCCCGTCAAACTCCACATAAACATCAGTCTGCCCTGCAGAGATACAAGTCACCCTGCCGGCCGATACCACCGCCACGGCCTTATCCAGGGTGCCCCAATCTCCCGCAATCGTTAAATCCCGCAGGCTGCCATCATCATAAATGCCTTCGGCGCTAAACCCACCCTTTTCCCCCAGGCTGATCTCCAATTGCTTAGGAGTAATTTTAATCCCTTTCAGCTGTTTATCCCTGAATAGAGAGTCATCCGTAGAGCTAAGATCTTCCCGGGGCGCTTGCTCTTGCCCCTGCCTCTCTGACTGCCCCTCTTCCTCCTTGGATAAACCATCTGACTGCGGCTCAGCGCGATTGTCTTCTCCTTTTGTCTCCCCTTTCGATCCTCCCGGAAAAAATAAATCCGCTTTCATCAGTAACGCTTCTTGGGCATCACTCATCCCCTGGAGGTCTTTATTCCCGGCCGAAGATTTTGCTGCACCATCTGCCTGCTTATGCATTTTCTTCCGGTAGAGCTCCAGGGTTTTTAAATCAGTAAGCTTGCCGGCCTGAGTGCTCAGTTTTTCCTGAAGCCCCTGGCCAGGAACATTCTGGATTGCCTTTTGCAGCGCTTTAGAACCGGATTGTAATTGCTGGTAAGTATCCGCCTGCTGAAGACGGTTGGCTGTGCTAATGACTTTAATCTTTGCCATCATGCCGGCTGAAGAATCCTTGGCCGTATCCATAATTTGGTCTTTGATCTCCTGCAGGGCGCCGGAGATCTTTTGATCGAGGTATTTTTTAGTCAGCTTAACGGCTTCCTCTATTCCCTCTATCCCCGGCCCCTGGCGCCGTAGAATATCAATCAGCCCATCCTCAGCTTTGGCCGTTTCTGCCGGGTTAGTTATTTCTTTAACTAACTCTGAAAGCCGAAAGATAAGCTTACGCTTGTCTTCATAGGTTTCTAATTTAAAGGCTAACTCCGAAAGCTTATTCTGAAAATCATCCTGCAGGCTGAAAAATTTATCCGCCTGTTCCGATTCATTGCCGCCTCCGGAGCCGGTATCCTGTAATTCACTATCCCAAAAAATTCCCTTCTGTTTGATCCTGCCCAGATATACATGAGAGGCGATCAGCCAGGCAAAAATAACCGCCAGCAAAAAACAAACCAGCGCCGCCATCAGGGAATAATAGCGCCGCGCTCCTTTTTCCCGGACAGGCTGCGTAAATCCTTCGAACTGAAAACGTAA
>CAZEBD010000102.1:4072-4293 GCA_964510625.1 uncultured Planctomycetales bacterium | reverse complement strand
CTAATCCGGAGCCGACTTGGGTGGCTAAGCGGATTCTTTGTGCTTCCCCTCCGGATAGAGTCGAGCTTTTACGGTCTAAAGTCAGGTAATCCAGGCCGACATCCGCGCAGAATTTTAATTTCTGGGTAATCTCTTTCTGCGCCTGATAACTGACTAATCTTTCTTTTTCGGTTAACTCCAGATGCCTGAAGAATTCCAAAGCCTCTTTGATGGAAAGCTGG
>CAZEBD010000102.1:2683-4048 GCA_964510625.1 uncultured Planctomycetales bacterium | reverse complement strand
ATTTTTTTGATCGATCTTTACCGATAAACTCTGGGGATTAAGCCGGGTACCTTTACATGCCGGGCAAGACAAGGTTGACATAAATTTACTAATCTCTTCTTTTAAGTAATCGCTGTCGCTGGAGCGGAATAATCTTTCTAAGTGCGGAATCACCCCTTCAAACGGTTTATTGCCGACGATCTCCTGCGCTCCGTAAAGGACCGCTTTTTGTATGGCTTTAGGTAAATTTTTAAAGGGGGTATCTAAATCAAATTTAAGCGTATGCCCTAATTCCCGGATCAGCCAACGGTAATAGAGAATATAGCCCCGGCCGCCGCGCCGCCAGGGTTCGATCGCCCCGCCGTTAATGCTTTTATTCTTATCCGGAATAATTAAATCCGGGTCAAATTCAAGCTTGGTGCCCAAGCCGTTACATTCAGGGCAAGCCCCGTAAGGAGAATTAAATGAAAAATTACGCGGCTGGATCTCCGTGTAATTTATACCGCAATTTAAACAAGCATACCGTTGGCTGAAAATTACGTCTTTTACTTCCTTGGCACTGATGATAATTGTGCCGCTTCCAACCTTTAATGCCGTCTCGATAGAATCCGTAAGCCGCCTGAAGACTTGCGGCTTAACCGTTAAGCGGTCGACCACCACCTCAATATTATGAATTTTATATTTGGCTAATTTTATAGCGGCGGGCAGCTCATAAACCTTACCATCTACCCTTGCGCGGACAAACCCTGATTTCTGGATCTGAGCAAAGATCTCCCGATGCTCCCCCTTTTTTCCCTGGATTAACGGAGCCAATATCTGGATATCCTGGCCGGTGCGCTCCTGCATAATCTGCTGGAGTATTTCCTGGGCGCTCTGGCTCTGTATCGGACGGCCGCATTTAGAACAATGCACCCGGCCGATCCGGGCAAACAATAACCTCAGATAATCATAAATTTCTGTCTGCGTAGCAACGGTAGAGCGGGGATTACCGCCGCCTGAGCGTTGTTCAATAGCGATCGCCGGAGATAGCCCGGAAATAAAATCCACATCCGGTTTCTGCAGCTGCTCTAAGAACTGCCGGGCATAACTGGAAAGACTTTCCACAAAACGGCGCTGCCCTTCGGCATAAAGCGTATCAAAAGCCAGGCTGGATTTACCCGATCCGGAAAGGCCGGTTACCACAATCAGTTTATTACGCGGTAAAACTAAATCGATATTCTTAAGATTATGCTCCCGGGCACCGCGGATAATAATATTTTGATTTTCCATAGCTAAAACGGCAGAATATTCCGGCATGACAAAAGCGCCGGGGTTACTAAATCATACAATTTTTTCTGGATAAAAAAATTATGAAAATTCATTAGATCCGTTACGCAGATAAAAGCA
>CAZEBD010000102.1:0-2659 GCA_964510625.1 uncultured Planctomycetales bacterium | reverse complement strand
GCTGGCGCTAAAAAGCGCCATTACCGCCAAAACGCGCAAAGGGAAATCCAATACGCCAAGATAACGAAGGTTTTTAATAAAAAAGGAATAGACAAATATTGTCACCACGACAAACAAAGCCAGGGCAAGCTTCTCTTTCTTAAGGTTGTGCATAAAAATATAAATAATATAATAAAACCCCAAAATCATTACCCATGGGGAAATAAGTAAAAAATCAATTAAATAGCGAAACCACGGTCCGGATTGATATAGCGCCACATAGTTCTGAGAATTGACCGCAGGAAGGAAAAATAAGACAGTAAAAACATCCGCCAGATTTGCGAATAATAATTTATAAATAATGAAAATTGAGGCCACCGGAAGTATATAAATAACCGTCCACTCTCCGGCAACCTTCCGGAGGTCTTTTTTCAGCAATAATGCCAGAGAGGAAACCGCCAAAGGGATAATAAACAAAATATTTGTTTCCTTAAAAGCGATTGCCAGAAAAACCATAAACGCCAGTGCCCATTTCTTCCAGCGCTGGAAGCCGCTGGTGTGATAATAAATCTGGAATAAAAAAGCACAAAGTAAAAAAAGATTGGCGGTGCTGTCGGAGAGCGCCCGGCGGGAAAGCCCTAAGCTTAGAGGTGAGGCCAGAAAAAGCATCCCGGCCAAAAAAGCAATATCAAGCCCGAAGATCCTGCGGCTCAGCCGATAGGCGAAAAATACCGCGGCAAAAAAAGAAAGACAGGATAGTAAAGCCAGTGAAAAAAAAGAAATCCCAAAAATTCCGCAAAAAAAACCCGCCGTGATAATAAAACCGAAGCGCATCGGCACCGGTAATCCCCAAACGCTGCTATCGGCGATATATGCCTGCAAAATATCTTTGAAAGCCGGCAGCCCGCCAAGCATTTCTTTAAGCGCATAATAAAAATACTGGCCTTCATCCACCTCCGGGTTAAACGTAACCGAAGACAAAGAAACCATGATCATCCTGGCAACAATCACACCGAAAATTACCAGGATTATTTGTCTCCAGAACCTGCTTATAGCGGAATATTCCATATTTTTTAATTGATAAAGATAGTAATAAAAATTAGCCCCTGTAAATTGCGGTAATCCATCTTACAGGGGCCAATTTTTAAACAGACACCTTATTTCTTTTTCTTCTTGCCGCCTCTTTTCATCTTGGCGCAAGAAACATCGCCCTTCTTATCCAAGAAATAAAGGTATCCAACTTTTCTTTTAATGCCGCATTTGGCTACCTTCTTAGGATTACCTCCTTTTTTGGCGCCTCTTGCCATCTTTGCGCAAGAAACATCCCCCTGCTTGTCGATATAATAGAGGTATCCTTTTTCTCTCTTTACTCCTACTTTGACTACTTTTTCTGCCATCTTTATACTCACCCCCTTTCCTGATTTATTTAATTACGTTCCAATCTTAACCGGCTCCAGAATCTGTTTTAAAGTTGCCATCGCCGAAAGCACCGCTAAATATGAAGTCTTCGGGTTTTGCGGATGCAGGATATTCTCGGTCCGCGTAAAGATATTGGCCGCCTCCGATTCGATATCCACCTCATGGATATTTTTATGCACCGTGGGGCTGGCAATAATGCGCACCTGTGTTTTATTCACTCCGATCCCGGCTAACCCCAGGACCGCGGCCACATTGACATTCTGCGGAAAATGTTTTACTGCCTGCTCGGCCGGTCCGGAAAATAAAAGCTTATCTTTTTTCAGTCCCTTAAGGTTAAATTTATCCACGACATACTTTACCCCCGCAAAGGCATTAGGATGTTTACGCGTAGTTAAAGTTACTTTTTTAATTCCGGCGACAAGGGCGGCCTTTAGCCCGTCGATGCCGCAGACCGCACCGCTGGGAAAATAAGCCTGCCCTTTTTGTTTACGCGCCAATTCCGAAAGCTCATCCAAGTGGCCGACGATCCCGCCGACACTCATTACCATAATCTTGCGCCCCCGTAATAAAGCTTTACGCGCAATCCCCCAGGAAGCACCAGCAGCAGATGCCTCAATCACCAATTCCGAACGGTCAATTAACTCATCAAGGCTATCTACGCAGAATTTAGTGCTTTTGCTGATTTTTTTGGAAAGCGCCTCCGATTTATCCCGGCAAATGTCATATAGCGCTGACAATCTGGCGGTATCCGAAAAGGCACGGCTGACAATCTGTTTAGCTAAAGATCCGCCGATTGCTCCGCAGCCGGCGATGCCGATTTTAAGTTTAATATTTTTAGCCATGGGTAATTACTAAATTGTCGATCAACCGCGTTTTGCCGATTTTTACCGCCAGGCAAACCAGGCAGCCGCGTTTAACCTTTTTTAAATGCGCTAAAGTTTCCGGATCCACTATCGCAATATAATCGATGGTTGTTTGTTTATCGCGGGCAATCACTTCTCTCATCCGCATGATAATTCTTTTAACATCGCGCTGGCCATGCCTGATCAAAGACCCGGCTAGCCCTAAGGCTTTGGACAGAACCAAAGCATCATTTCTTTGGCGGGGGGTTAAATAAGCGTTACGCGAACTTAAAGCCAAACCGTCATTCTGGCGCAGGGTGGGCATAATCCGGACAGAAACCGGAAAATTCAGATCGCTGACCATCCTTTTAATAATCACCGCCTGCTGCGCATCCTTCTCGCCGAAGACGATCACGTTC
>CAZEBD010000101.1:0-4348 GCA_964510625.1 uncultured Planctomycetales bacterium | reverse complement strand
GCCCGCGGCGGAATGACCTCGCACGCGGCTTTAGTGGCCCGCGGTTGGGGCAAATGCTGTATTGTCGGATGCTCCGCGATGCATGTTGACCTGGATAAGAAATTAGTCCAGGTTGAAGGCAAAACCCTCAAAGAAGGCGACTGGATTACCTTAAACGGCACCAAAGGTAATGTTTACGAAGGCAGCTTGGCGATGATGGATGCCTCCGAAGAAAATATGATTCTTTCGGAATTTTTAAAAATGTGCGACGGAATCAAAAAGTTAGGCGTGCGCACCAACGCTGAATCACCCAGCGATGCCCAAAAGGCCCTGCAATTCGGAGCCGAAGGTATCGGGCTTTTCCGCACTGAGCATATGTTCTACGGTAAAGGTTCAGACCAACCGTTGTTTCTCTTACGTAAAATGATCGTTTCTAAAACTACCGAAGAAAGACAGCGGGCTTTAGATGAATTGTTCCCCTTTGCTAAAAAAGATATCAAAGGAACAATCGAAGCGATGGATGGTTATCCGGTAGTCATCCGCTTATTGGACCCGCCGCTGCATGAATTTGTGCCCCGCGAGCAGGCCAAATTAGAGCAGTTAGCTAAAGACCTGAATATCGATATGAAAGAGCTGACTAAAAGAGCCGATGCCCTGCATGAATCCAACCCGATGATGGGTCACCGCGGCGTGCGTTTAGGGGTTACTTATCCTGAAGTCAGCTCGATGCAGATCCGCGCGATTTTAGAGGCGGCCGCAGAATTAGTCAAGGAAGGCAAGGATCCTTACCCGGAGATTATGATCCCGGTAGTCTGCGATGTCAAAGAATTAGAGGATCAGCTGGCAATCGCTAAACAAATATATAAAGATGTGCTGGCAAAATACGGGTTAAAAAAGATCAAGCATCTTTTCGGTACAATGATCGAAATACCCCGCGCGGCAATTGTCGCCGATAAATTGGCTACGGTTGCCCAATTCTTTTCCTTTGGGACCAATGACCTGACTCAGATGGGTTTTGGTTTTTCCAGGGATGATATCGGAGGTTTTGTCCCGGAATACATCAAAAAAGGAATCCTTCCTGAGGACCCGTTTCAAAGCATCGACCAGGAAGGTATCGGCGAATTGATCAAAATGGGGATTAAACGCGGGCGCTCCACCAATAAAAATCTGGAGGTAGGCATCTGCGGAGAACACGGCGGTGAGCCAAAAAGCGTGGAATTCTGCCATAACATCGGCATGAATTATGTCAGCTGCTCGCCGTTTAGGGTTCCGATCGCCAAGTTAGCTGCTGCTCAGGCGGTAATTAAAAATAAGAAAAAGTGAGGAAAAGGGGACGTTTCCCTCGGAGAGGGAAACGTCCCCTTTAATCAAACATGGAAGCATTAAAAACATATTTAAAAGAAGTCCGCTGTATCCCGCTTTTAACGGCCAAACAGGAAGTGGAACTAAATAAGCGGATCCGTAAAGGCGACGAGGTAGCGCGCAAAGATATGATCCGCGCCAACCTGCGCCTGGTGATCAATATTGCCAAGCGTTACATGCGTATGGGCACCCCGTTCCTGGATTTAATCGAAGAGGGCAACCTCGGTTTAATGAAAGCGGTAGAAAAATTCGACCACCGTAAAGGTTTCCGTTTTTCTACTTACGCTGCCTGGTGGATCCGCCAGGGGATTACCCGCTCGATCAGTGAACAGGGCAAGATGATCCGGGTCCCGGTGTATATGAACGACCTGATCACTAAGTGGAAAAAAACCAAGGAGCGCTTAAGCCATAAATTAAAACGCCTGCCTTCAGACAAAGAAATCGCCAAAAAATTGAAACTGACTCCGGAAAAAACCGAACAAATCAATTTTTGGATGTCCAGCACCACCTCATCACTGGAGGCCCCGATCGGCGATGATAATGAAAACCAGGTCTCGGAATTAGTGGAAGATAAAAATGCTACTGCACCGGATGCCGGAATCGAAAAACTCTTAGCCCGCGAAAGAATTGATAATCTGCTGGAGTTAATGAATGACCGGGAAAGAGAGATTCTGGATTTACGTTTCGGCTTAACCAATACCCGCCCGCAGACCCTGGCGGTTGTGGCGAAAAAACTGGGGGTCTCCCGGGAAAGGATCCGCCAGATTGAAGAATCGGCGTTAAAGAAACTCAAAAAATTTGTCGTCGGACAGGAAAAGGAAATGTAATGAATAACACCTTCCTGGAAAAATCTATCCGCAGTATTCCGGATTTCCCTAAAAAAGGTATTCTTTTCCGTGACGTAACCACACTGATCCAGGATAAAGCCGCTTTTAAAAAAGCGGTTGATCTGCTGGCCAAGGAATTTAAAGGCAAGAAATTTGATAAAGTGGTCGGCGTAGAGGCCCGCGGTTTTATTTTCGGCGCAGCCATTGCCCATAAGCTTGGCGCGGGTTTTGTGCCGGTGCGTAAAAAAGGAAAATTGCCTTTTAAAACTATTTCTGCCACTTATGCGCTTGAATATGGCACCGATACTTTAGAAATTCACCAGGATGCCATCGCTAAAGGCGAAAAGGTTTTAATTATCGACGATCTTTTAGCTACCGGGGGCACCGTCGGAGCCGTAATTGAATTGGTCGGAAAATTAGGCGGCAAAATCGGCGGGATCGGCTTTGTTATTGAATTAGTGGATTTAAAGGGAAAAGAAAAACTTCAGAATTATCCGGTTTACTCCTTAGTGAAGTTCGAAGGGGAGTAATCTTCTGCCCCTGTAGCTCATAAGGATAGAGCAGCAGTTTCCTAAACTGCGTGCGGCAGGTTCGATTCCTGCCAGGGGCACTTTATTTAATTCTATTCGGGGGACACAACACTTAATTCCCTGGCTTAAGTGAACAGAATTAAGTGTTGTGTCCCCCGAACACTCAAATGTATAATCTACATTCCCACACATTTTTAAGCGACGGAGACCTGCTTCCATCGGAAGTAGCCGTCCGCTACCAGGATAAAGGTTATACGGTAATCGCCATTACCGATCATGCCGACTATAGCAATATCGAGCAGGCAGCCAAAGCGATCGTTGAGTTCTGCCGGCGCTGGCCTAAAGATTCAGCAATCAAGGTTTTACCCGGGGTAGAATTGACTCACCTGCCGCCGGAACAGTTTAAACCTTTAGCAATCTTAGCCAGAAAAAAAGGCATCAAAATAATAATCGCCCACGGCGAAACTCCGGTTGAGCCGGTAGCCAAAGATACCAACCACGCAAGCCTCTTAGCTGATATCGACATCCTGGCCCACCCCGGCTACATTTCCGACAGCGATACGCAATTAGCCGCTAAGCGCGGGATATTCTTAGAGATAACCAGCCGCTCAGGCCACGGCCAGGGTAACGCTCACGTAATCAAACAAGCCAGAAAATTCGGCGCCAAATTAATTTTAAATAACGACAGCCACAGCCCGCTTGATATTATCAGCCCCCAGCAATTAATCCAGACCGGCCGTGACTGCGGTTTAAGCCAGGAGGAACTCGACCAAATTTATTCAAATACCAAAGAATTTTTAGCCAGGAAGGAGAGGGGATGAGATTTATTGCCATCTTATTATTTGCGGTCCTGATTATGGGCTGCTCAACGGCAGCAAACAGCCGGCTTGAGCCACAATCGATACTTAAATTTTCGGATCTCCCTATTCCCGCCGGGCTTAAGCCCTTGCCGCAAACTTCCTATTCTTTTGAAAACGCCGGCGTGCGTGTGGCCGTGCTTAAATACCAGGGCCGCGCCAACATTGACCAGCTGATCAATTTTTATAAAGAGCAGCTGCCGCTGTATAACTGGAATTTAGTCAATATCATCGAATACGGCCAAAGGTTATTAAATTTTGAAAGGGAAAATGAGACCTGTATCATTACCCTCCAGGTTGCCGGCTTCTGGAATGAGGATGTTTTGGTTACGGTTTCCCTTGGTCCTAAATCGCAAAACCTGATTAAGAAGGCCAAAAAACCTCTTGACAAATAAAAAGTTATAGGTAAAATAATCATAAGTATTTAGAAGAAATCATCCTAGGCAATAATTATATTCGCCTAGTTATTTATATATAATTCATAACTTTTTCATAAAAAAGGAGGAGTAAAAAATGGGTAAACGCTTGCTTGCAATATTAGCGCTTGCTTTGATAGTCGGCCTCACATATGGAGCCGCCTATGCCGAAGTTCAGAATGTAAAAGTTTCCGGCGATATTAAAATAATGGGAGTCGCCAGAAATAATTTTGACCTTGGGAATCCCCAGATTAACCCAATACCTGGAACAGACTCAAGCAACCCGCTTTTATCCTCGGTTAAAGAAGATGATAAAAGCAGGTTTATTGCCACTCAGACCCGCGTAAGAATCGATGCTGATCTGACTGACAATGTTA
>CAZEBD010000100.1:4079-4372 GCA_964510625.1 uncultured Planctomycetales bacterium | reverse complement strand
GCCTTTATTAATTAACCCATCCGGGGTAAATCGGGCTATCCCTACCTGGCGGTGCATTTCCATAAGCGATTCCTGATTACGCTGAACATAATCAGGAGCACACGACAGCTCCTGCGCCGCCGCATTATCTCCGTAACGGCTATCTGCTAAATAAATATCCACGATGCCTTCTAATTTTCTAACCACCTCGGCTAATTCATATCCGCTGGTATTATAAACCAAAGGTATTTTTAAGCCGCCGGCTGCGGCCAGCTCTAAACTTTTAAGGATCTGCGGCAGGACATGCGTGGGGG
>CAZEBD010000100.1:0-4069 GCA_964510625.1 uncultured Planctomycetales bacterium | reverse complement strand
AGGTTAATGTTGTGACAACCTTCCTCCTGGAGATTTAACATTACCTGCGCCAATTCTCCAAAACTATATTCGCGCCCCTTGCCCAGCTGGCTGAATTCATAATTCTGACAATATATACAACCCATATTACAATGGCTAAAAAATATCGTCCCGCTGCCGTTTGATCCGGAAACCGGCGGCTCCTCTCCGTGATGGGCCATAAAACTAAATACTTTAGGAAGGCTTCCGGTTTTGCAGAAACCTGTTTGATTATTCAGGCGGTTGACCTTACAGCGGCGCGGGCAGATTTGACAGGATTCCAGGCAGCTAAAAAGCTCCTGAGCTGTTTTTGCTAATTTCCCGCTGCGATAAGCGTTAAGATACCCCGGGTATTCTGGCATTAGGGGCGCAAAAGTTTTCTGATCTGATTAAAAATATTAATATATTCAGGGGTCCGGTAATCCGGATAAGTCCAATCATTCGGGGCAAAGGAATCGTTCTTAAAAGAAAGGGCCACTTCGGCAAATATCCCCTTACGCAAAAAGATCCGGTGGGCGTAATCTTTCGTGGTGGCTAATACCAGCTTAGCCATATCCAGGTAACCCGGATCGATATTTACCCGGCGCTTACCGTCTTTGGCAAGCCGGCTCTCCAGCCGATTGGTATAGAGTTTGATCTGATAAAGATCCTGGATGGGGATCAAACGGGAAAAACTGATAAACTTCCTTTTAAGCCCGGTGCCCAGCTCCGGCGCGTAATAATCCGTACAATTAAAATCCAGGGCGGGCGGCTCAAAATCTATCCGGCCAAACTGCTTTTTGAGCTTATCCCTGGCGGTTATAAAAACAGCTTCATCCTGATAGATGAAGCCGATAACAAGCTTGACCTTTAAATTAATTTTACTGATTTTTTTCAACGCGATTTTTAAGGCAAGAACTGGCTGATATACTGGGCGATCTTTTTACGCTGGTCCTGGCGCATCTGATTAAAGAAGATGGCCAGGTTAAAACCACCGTCGGCCTCATCTTCGGTCCTTACCACTACTCCCTTGCATTCAACAATCGTATTTCTACCTGCCTCATCCCTGTTGGGCAGGCTCAATTTTACCGAGATCTTGGTAAAGGGCGGCATATACTTATCTAAATGGCAATAGGCGCCGACACTGCTAATATTACGGGAAACAGTAGAAAAATCATAGCCGTTGACCGCTAAATTAAGCGGTAATTTGTGCGCCAGGCGCGGATAGACCCTGCGTTCTTTGACAGTTTTGGTCATTATTTTTTTTCTTCCGTTTTAGATTTATCAATAAAGGAGCGCCAGCATCTTTTGCTGCAATAAAATTTACCGTCGCGGTAATAACGTTTTAATTTCTTAATCAGCTTGTTGCAAGCCGGACAATTGGTCTGTCTTTCGGCTTTAGGCTTAGCTTCAGCCGGCGCATCCTTTACTTCATCTGCTGCCATGATCCTGTTCCTTTCTGTTTAAATACTTAGCGCTTCCTTCTGTAAATTTATAAAATCCTTCAGGTAATTCTCTTCAATACGGTTAAATTCGACAAATTCTACGCCCGTCTGATTACGGTGAGAATGCGCCAGCGGCTGGCTCCAGACCACTTTTGCTACCGGCCTTAAGATGCGGTTTAAAATATTGATCTCCAGCATGACCAGGCTTGAGGTAGGTATAAATTGTTCGTTAGTGAATTTTAACCCGCCGATACTTATGTCTCTTGAGACACCGCTATCAAAATCCGGTTTGCCTCTGAGCTGATAACGGACCTTAGAATGGAATGTCATCCGGGGAAAACAACGGTTTTCCTTTTGCTTTTCCAAGGGCATCATTGTCAGAATATAACACACATTTAAAAAGATGTCAATACTTTACAAAAAGCCGGCAATTAGTTATAATGTAGCAATGTACTGTCAATACTACGGCTTAAAAGAACGCCCCTTTAACGTCACCAGCGACCCGGCTTTCTTTTTCTCCAGTAAAAAACACAAAGAAGCTATCTCCCATTTGATCTACGGGGTCACTCAGAGAAAAGGGATCATTGTTCTGACCGGCGAGATCGGCACCGGCAAAACAACTATCTGCCGGTTTTTCTTAAACCAGATCGGCAGGAACGTAAAAACCGCCTTTATCCTTAATCCGGCTTTCTCGGCCATCCAGCTTTTAGAATCAATCGTCAATGATTTCGGGATCAAGCCGGCCAACAAAAACAAGCTGGACCTGATCTGGGAGCTGAACAACTTTCTTTTGCGTGAATCTAATGCCGGCAATAACCTCGTGCTGATCATTGATGAGGCGCAGAATTTAAAACCAAACCTGCTTGAGCAGGTGCGCCTGCTCTCCAATCTTGAAACCGAAAAAGATAAACTCCTGCAGGTAATCTTAGTCGGCCAGCCTGAATTAAATGCCCGGCTTAACCTATATGACTTAAGGCAGCTGAAACAAAGAGTAATGGTGCGTTACCACATCTCTCCGTTAGATAAAGATGAGATCAAAGACTATATCCAGTACCGTTTAAGGATTGCCGGCAGCCAGGATAAGCCGGCTAAGATCGAATTTAGCGATACGGCCCTGGAAATGATCGGCCGGTTTTCCGGAGGCACCCCCCGCCTGATCAATATGCTTTGCGACCGGGCGCTTTTGGCCGGCTTTGTCGCTGAGACCAGGCAGATCGACCAGGGGATTATCCAAAGATGCATTGATGAATTAGGCAGCCAACCCGTCTGCGAAAAAGTATGAGCATTATTAATGAGGCGTTAAAAAAAACCGAGGAACAGCTGCAGAAGAATTCCGCCAAGGATACCACGGTTAAAATCCCGCATCCCGGCGCCCGCCCGGTTTTACTTTATATTTTAATTTTAGCCGCCGGGATCCTCTTAGCCCACCTGATCTTTAACCAACTCGGCCGCCGGGTGCAAACGAAAATCACGCCAAAGAACGCAGCTTTACCGAAGCCGCTGCCGCCAAATCCTTTGGCGGGGCCCCTGCCGGTAGCCAGGGTGCTGCCGGAGGAAAAGAAAACTCCGGAAACTGATTTTATTCTAAACGGGATATTCTATTCCGATAATAGCGGGTATGCTCTGATCAATAACCAGATTGTAAGAGAGAATGATTACGTGGATGGAGCTAAAGTCAATACGATCACTGCCAAAACCGTAGAATTAGATAAAAACGGCATAAAAATTACCCTTGCTACCCGCAGGTAACCCTAAAAGAGCCCGCTCACCGTTTCCTTAATCAGATCCAACCTGACATTCCGCACAATCCGGGGGACGCCAATACCTTTAATTAAAACAAACTTATTCACTTTACCGGAAAATTTTTTATCATGGTAATGCGCCCGAATCACCCAAGCAGCCGCGACATTTTTCAACTTTACCGGCAAGCCATAAGCCTTGATTAAATTTATGATGCGTAATTGTGATTTAGCCTCAAGCAACCCCAGCCGCCGGCTTAGGTCGGTAGCGGCGATCATCCCTAAAGCAACTGCCTGGCCGTGATTATATTTTTGATACCCGCCGGCAGCCTCGATCGCATGGCCGATAGTATGGCCGAAATTAAGTATGTTTCTTAATCCAATAGTCTCTTTTTCGTCGCGCTGGACGATGGCGGCTTTGATCCGGCTGCAGTCAGTGACAATCCTTGTTAAAACAGCTTTATCAAACCGCATTATTTTCTGATAGTTATTCTCAAGGAAAGAAAAAAGCCTGGGGTCTTTGATCGCCGCATATTTAATCACTTCCGCCAGCCCCGAACGCATTTGCCTCTGGTCCAGGCTGTTTAAAAAATGAATCTCGCTGAAAACCAGCTTTGGCTGATAAAATGCCCCGACTAAATTTTTGCCCAGCGCCAGGTCCACCGCGGTCTTGCCGCCGATGGCCGAATCCACCTGGGCCAGTAAAGTAGTCGGAAGCTGGACATAACTGATCCCCCGCTTATAAACCGAAGCGACAAATCCGGCCAGGTCCCCCACCACTCCGCCGCCGAAAGCTAAAATAAAGACTTTTTTCTTTTGATCAAACTTAGCCAGGCCCTTAATCACCCGGGCCGCCGTTTCCATGGATTTAGCTTTTTCGCTGTCACA
>CAZEBD010000099.1:3125-4407 GCA_964510625.1 uncultured Planctomycetales bacterium | reverse complement strand
TGCCGTTTGGTGAATTTATTCCTCTGAGAAATATCTTTCCTTTTTTAGAGACGATTGCTCCGATTGGAGAGATTACTCCGGGCCGGGAATACACGCTGTTTAAGAGGCCGGTAGAATTTGGGGTGTTGATTTGTTTTGAGGATCTCTTCCCGGAGCTCTCCCGGGAATTCGTTAACCGGGGAGCCAGGCTCTTAGTGAATATCACCAATGATGCCTGGTATAAAAAAAGCAGCGCAGCTTATCAGCATTTTGCTGCTTCGGTTTTTAGGGCGGTAGAAAACCGCAGGCCTTTGGCCCGCGCCGCCAATACCGGGATATCTGGAGTAATCGATCCATTCGGCAGGGTTTTGGGGAGTGTGAAGAATTCTTCCGGAGGGGAAATTTTTGTCCAGGGTTATCTTACTCAGGAGATCGGTTTACCGCAGCCGACAAGAACAATTTATAACCGTTTCGGGGATTTTTTTATCGCTCTTTGCCTGGCGCTTGAGGCCTGTGTTATAATACTTACTTTAAGAAAGAAAAAATGCTAAAAAAATTATTATTAATTATTTTAATTTTTGTTTGCGTATATGTGTTCTTAGGTTTGGCTTGGACAGATAAAAAATATTTTGTCTGCCCGATCACCTATAAGAATGATATTGTCATCCGTAACGACCACCGGGGGGATGGAACATTTGCTTCCAGCCGATCCGGAAGAAGGATGCATAAAGGATTAGACCTTTTGGCCCGGGTAGGTACTCCGGTTTGTGCGGCCAAAACCGGCAAAGTAATCAGCGCTACCCAAAACCGGGGGATGGGTAAATATGTGATTATCCGGCACCGGGATAATATAATTACTATTTACGGGCATCTTTCCAAGATTTTTGTACAGCGGGGAGAAACTGTCCGCCAGGGGCAGGTTGTTGGCAGTGTGGGTAAAACCGGTAATGCCGGCGCCGCGGATATGCTTCCGCATCTTCATTTTGAGGTCAGGAAAAACGGTGTTCCGGTCGATCCGCTGGAGTATATTTAGTGTTTCAGGGGTTCCATATGCACGACTACATCAGTGATCTCCGGAATGGCTGATTTGAGAGCCGCTTCGATACGGTTGCTGATTTGGTGGGCTTCATCCATGTGCATATTCGGGGCAACCAGCACATGTAAATCAATATGGATATCATCGATCCTTCCGCGGCTGCGGATTTTGTGGCAGGCGGACACTCCGTTTATCTTCAGGACTATTTCTTTAACCCGCTGATCATTCAGAAACACGGCTGTGTCACAAAGGACATCGGAGCTTTCC
>CAZEBD010000099.1:0-3115 GCA_964510625.1 uncultured Planctomycetales bacterium | reverse complement strand
GTGATTTTAAAAGCCGCCCACCCGATGAATAAAGAGATTAAGATTGTCACAATCGGGTCGATCAAAGGAAACCCTAACCGAGTGACGATCAGGGAGACAATGACTGAGCATGAGGTTAAGATGTCGGCCCGCGTATGCAGGGAATCCGAAACCAAAATATCGCTTTTTAGCTGGATGCCTTTTTTATGCTCATAGAGCATGACATAGATATTTACTGCCAAAGTTGCCAGCATGACTATAAAACTCCCTAGGTCAGTTTGAAAGGATACCGGGTGCTGCAGGCGCAGCCATCCTGTTTTAAGTAAATTAAAGGCCACAATAAATAACATCGCGGCAATCCCCAGGGAAAACAAGGTTTCGTATTTTTTATGCCCGTAAGGATGGTCTTTATCTTTCGGCTGGCAGGCAAAATGTATACCGACTAATCCGATCAGATTAGAGGTGCCGTCGGATAAGGAATGAAACCCGTCGGCAGTCATACTAAAGCAGTGGGTCTTTAGCCCATAGATGATCTTGGCCAAAGCCACACCCCAGTTTAAGGCCAGGATCAAAAGCAGGATCTTTCTGATTTTTTGGTAATGTGTCTGGATCGCGGGATTCATAAGGGTATTTTATAATAACTATGCGGGTTTGTAAATGCGAATTCCCGCTTAAGGCGCAGATCCGGCTATTGCTTGCGTAAAAATTAGTTAGATGCTAAAATATCTTCATGCGTAAAATAAAAATATTCATTGTCGCGCTGGTTTGCCTGGGTTGCGGTTGCAGCCGGCTGCCGCAGAAAGCCAGCAGCCTGGGCGTTCTTTATCCGGAATTAGAGTCGTTTGATAAAAATGAACGAGTTTTAATCCTGGCTCCGCACCCGGATGATGAAGTGATTGCCTGTGCCGGGATTATCCAAAAAGCACTGAAGGCCGGCGCACAGGTAAAAGTGGTTTATTTAACCAATGGCGACCACAATGAATTTGCTTTTATCGTTTATGAAAAAAGGCTGACCATCCGCCAGGGGGAGTTTATTCATCTGGGCAAGCTCCGCCAGCAGGAAGCGACTGAAGCGATGAAATTCCTGGGGCTATCCGAAAAAGACCTGGTATTTCTGGGGTATCCGGATTACGGGACTTTCGAGATTCTTTGTAAATATTGGCAGACGGATAAGCCATTCCGCGACCGCCTGACCCGCATCTCCAGCGTTCCTTACCAGGAGAATCTTTCTTACGGCTCCAAATATTACGGTGAAAATATTTTAAGCGACCTGACTAAGCAGATCCGCGATTACCAGCCGGATAAAATATTTGTTTCTCACCCGGCGGATGTCAATGTCGACCATAAGACATTGTATCTTTTTCTCCAGGTGGCTTTAAGTGATTTAGAAGGGCAGATCCCTGAGCCGCAGGTTTATCCATATTTAGTGCACCGGGTAGGCTGGCCTAAACCGCGGCATTATCATCCGGAGTTAGAGCTGCATCCTCCGGATAAATTTATTGATTCCAGCCTCAAGTGGCAGTATTCTGCCCTGGATCAGCAGGAGTTAAATAAAAAACACCGCGCGATACTTTTTAATAAAAGCCAGACCAACTCCAGCGCTTTTTATCTGTTTGCCTTTGCCAGGAAGAATGAGCTTTTCAGCGACTATCCGGAACTGGAGGTAGCCCGGCAGCCGCCTGCCCGGCCCGGGGGTTTTACATATTCAGCAGCTTCCGGGATGTTTGATGAATTGGAGGCCCAGGCGGCCTCCGGCGAAGAGCTGGAGGGTGCCGGTTCCGTCAGCTACGCCGCCGAAGACGGTAATTTTATTGTGCGGGTAGATAAGCCTAAGAAATTAAGCAAGCGGTTTGGGGTCATGCTCTATCTTTTTGGTTATAGCCGCGCTACTCCTTTTTCCCAGATGCCTAAAATCCGCATTATTACCATGGGCAGAAGCTGCAAGGTGTTTAGCGCTAAACACCGGGTAATCGACCCGGGTGTCAAAATAGATTTAGGCAGGAACGCTTTAATTATCAAGGTCCCGTTAAAGCTTTTAGGCCAGCCGGATTATCTGCTGACTGCGGCCAAAGCTTACCATGGCAACCTGCCGATTGATGTCACGGTATTCCGTAAGGTCAGGATTAAATAAAGAAAGGGAAGAGCATGTTAGAGCTGACTACCGTTAAGATCGATAAGCCCCAGGAGCTGAATTTTATTTTAGGGCAGAGCCATTTTATTAAAACCGTTGAGGATATCTATGAAGTTTTAGTCAATAATGTTCCCGGAATAAAATTCGGCCTGGCTTTTGCCGAGGCTTCCGGAGTATGTAAAATAAGAAGGGAAGGCAATGACCCGGCTTTAGTGGAGTTAGCCGTTAAGAATATGTCGGAGATCTCAAGCGGCCACAGTTTTATTATTTTTCTTGCCCAGGCCTATCCGATTAATGTGTTAAATGCGATTAAAAATATCCCGGAGGTCTGTAATATATTTTGCGCAACCGCTAATCCCGTGGAGGTGGTGATTGCTCAAACCCAGAACGGCCGGGGGATCCTGGGGGTAATTGACGGAGCAGTACCGCAGGGCGTAGAAACAGAAGCGGATGTCGCCTGGCGCAAGAACCTGCTGCGGAAAATCGGTTACAAACTTTAAAATTTATGGATGCCAAAAAGATTCGTAAAAGCTTAAGCCGTTTTGCGGCTTGGATAGGAATAAGTATCTGTTCTTGTATCGTCAAGATCATCCCGGCGGCAGGGCTGTATGCTTTTGCTAAAGGGATTGCCAACCTCGCCTACATTTTTGCTAAAAAGCATAAAGGGATTGCCTTGGATAGTTTGAAGATTGCTTTTGGCAAAGAAAAATCCAAGCCGGAGCTTGAACGTATCGCCAAGGATTGTTTTGTTTATATGGCTAAGAGCGCGGTAGAGTTAATGTTCTTTTTTGATAAGCCGCATGCCCTGGAAGACCGGGTGCGGATTGAAGGCAAAGAAAACCTGGACAAAGCTTTGGCCAAAGGAAACGGCGTAATTTTAGTCAGCGCACATTTCGGCAATTTCCCCCTGCTTTTAGGAAGGCTGGCGCAGGCAGGTTATAAAGCCGGGGGGATCATGAAGCCGATGCATGATGCCCGGATGGAAAAAATCTTCTTTAAAAAAAG
>CAZEBD010000098.1:0-4612 GCA_964510625.1 uncultured Planctomycetales bacterium | reverse complement strand
GGCCGCCAGGATCAGGGATAAGGTCAGGGAGTTGCGTAATGCTATTAGCCATTGATATCGGTAATACCAATATATCCGCAGGCATATTCTCCGCCGGGCTGCTTAAAAAGCGGTTTGAACTGGCGACTAAAAACTACAGTAAATCACTTTTGGCAAAGAAATTAAAGGCTGCCGGCAGGATCTCCGACAGTGTTATTTGCAGTGTTGTCCCGGGATTGACCCCGGCAGTCAGAAGCGATTTAAAGAAAGTGACCGGTAAAACCCCCTATATAATAGGTAAAGGCCTGGTTGTCCCGATCAGAAATCGTTACCGGATTCCCGGCCAGGTCGGCCAGGACCGCTTAGTTAATGCTTATGCCGCCAGCCGGCTTTATTCCGGCCCGTTGATCGTGATCGATTCCGGGACGGCAGTTACCTTCGATGTAATTTCAGGGCAAAGGGAATATTTAGGCGGCTTGATTTTTCCGGGATTAAGGATGTGTTTAGAGGCCCTGCATGAGAAGACGGCTTTATTGCCGCAGGTAAAATTAACTAAACCCAAGGCGCTGATCGGTGAGGATACTAAGAATAGTATTATCAGCGGGGTAGTCTTAGGCACCGCGGCTTTAACCAAAGAGTTGGCCGGAAGGCTTAAACAGCGGTTAGGCAAAGGCGCATCTGTGATCGGGACCGGCGGAAATATTGATTTGATCAAGGATTATGCGAAATTAAAAATGGAGATTGTCCCTGAGTTAACCCTGATCGGGATAGAGTTAATTTATGAGTATTACAAGAATCGAACCGAGGCGGTATTAAAAAATACTTGACAAGAAAAAATTTTTCTTTATAATTAGCAATCTGAGAAACGGAGTGCTAATTTTAACCAACCTAATCATTTAAGGAGGTGTCAGGATGGAGATCAAACCGTTAGGTGACCGCATCGTGGTCAAGGTCTTAGAAGCAGAGACTAAAAGTAAAGGGGGAATACTCCTGCCGGATACGGCTAAAGAGAAACCGCAGGAAGCCAAAGTGGTTGCTGTCGGCAAAGGTAAAGTTTTAGAGAACGGCTCAGTAGCTAGCCCGGAAGTTAAAGTCGGGGATAAAGTGATTTTCGGAAAATATTCCGGTAACGAAATTACCACCAAAGACGGCGAAGATCTGCTGATCTTACGCGAGGAAGATATTTTAGCAATCATTAAATAATTATACGAAGTAAAACATCAAGGAGGAACCATGGCAAAACAATTGTTATACAGCGATGATGCCCGCCGTAAGATTTTAAAGGGCGTTGAGCAATTGGCCGCTGCGGTCAAGGTGACCCTGGGCCCCAAAGGTCGCAACGTGGTCATTGATAAAAAATTCGGCTCTCCGACTATCACCAAAGACGGTGTAACGGTAGCCAAAGAAATCGACTTAGAGGATCCCTTTGAAAATATGGGCGCCCAAATGGTCAAAGAAGTCGCCGAGAAGACCTCGGATAACGCCGGAGACGGTACGACTACCGCCACCGTCTTAGCCGAAGCAATTTACCGTGAAGGTTTAAAAAACGTTACCGCCGGAAGTAATCCCATGGCATTAAAGCGCGGGATCGAAAAAGCGGTGATCAAAGTTGTCGAAGAGCTGGGAAAGCTTTCCACTCCGATCAAAGATAAAAAAGAGATTGCTCAGGTTGCCAGTATTGCGGCCAACTCGGATACCACTATCGGTGAATTAATTGCCGAGGCAATGGATAAGGTCGGCAAAGACGGGGTAATTACCGTAGAAGAAGCCAAATCCACCGCTACCACCTTGGATGTTGTGGAAGGTATGCAGTTTGACCAGGGTTATTTATCACCTTATTTTGTTACCGATACCGAAAGAATGGAAGTCCTCTTAGAGGATGCTTACATTCTTATCTATGAGAAAAAGATATCTTCGATTAAAGATATCCTTCCTCTCTTAGAAAAGATCGCCCGCGCCGGCAAGCCGTTATTGATTATTGCCGAAGAGGTCGATGGAGAGGCATTAGCGACTTTAGTGGTCAATAAGATCCGCGGGACTTTTGTGGCTTGTGCGGTAAAGGCCCCGGGTTATGGCGATCGCCGTAAAGCGATGCTTGAAGATATCGCGGTTCTTACCGGCGGCAAAGCTTTAACTGAAGATTTAGGGATTAAACTGGAAAATGTGGATATCGAGGATCTTGGCCGCGCCAAAAAGATCAAGATCGACAAGGAAAATTCCACTATCGTTGAAGGCGCAGGTAAAAATGCCGCCATCAATGCCCGGATCGCTCAGTTAAAGAAACAGATCGAAGATACCGATTCCGATTACGATAAAGAAAAATTGCAGGAACGCCTGGCAAAATTAGCCGGCGGGGTTGCCGTAATCAATGTTGGTGCAGCCACAGAAACGGAAATGAAAGAAAAGAAAGCACGCGTTGAAGATGCCTTGCATGCTACGCGCGCGGCCACCCAGGAAGGTATTGTTCCCGGGGGCGGAGTCGCACTGATCCGCACCATCGCGGCTTTAGAAAAACTAAGGTTAGAGGGTGATGAAAAGATCGGTGCCGATATTGTCAAACGGGCAATTGAGGAACCCTTAAGGCAGATCGCTCAGAACGCAGGGTTAGAAGGTTCAGTGGTGGTCCAAAGAATCAAAACAGAAAAAACCAACATCGGTTATGACGTCAGCCAGGATTCCTATGTGGATATGCTGGAGGCCGGTGTGATCGACCCGACCAAGGTAACCCGCTCAGCGCTGCAGAATTCTTCCAGTATTGCTGCGCTCTTACTGACTACCGAAGCCTTAATCGCGGATAAGCCGGAAAAAGATGATAAGATGCCGGCAATGCCTGCGGGCGGCATGGGTGGAATGGGCGGCATGGGTGGAGGAATGTATTAAACCCTCCAGTAATTAAGAAATTGCTGCTCTAACTAAACAAAAAAACGGCTGGTCTTAGCAATAAGATCAGCCGTTTTTATTTAAATTAACTATTGACAAATCCGCCGGATTAATATAAAATTATTAATCCTTTCAGTTATAATCCCAAAGTGAGGCGAAATATCCGTAACTTATTGTTAAACAACGGTTTAATATCATAATTAAGGAGAATTTCAAATGGCAGAGTGGATTGGTATTAACAGGCGGGCAAGGAGATGTTACGGTTTTGATGAAGTTGCTTTAGTTCCCGGATCGCAGACCTTTAATCCTAATGAAGTAGATACCAGCTTTAAATTTAACGGTAAGAGCTTTAAGATCCCCATTCTTGCCGCTGCGATGGACGGAGTAGTTGATGTAAAATTCGCTATTGAGATGTCCCGTTTAGGCGGCATTGCCGTACTTAACCTTGACGGCATCCAGACCCGCTATGAGCACCCGGATGAAGTTTTAGAGGAGATCGCTAAAGCCTCACCCCAAAAAGCCACCGAATTGATCCAGACCGTTTATACTACCCCGATTAAAGAAAAATTAGTCACTAAAAGAGTCGCTGAAATCAAAAAAGCCAAAGCTATGGCAGTTGTCAGCTGTATCCCGGCTAATGCTGAAAAATTTGCCAGATTAGCTATGGCTGCCGGAGTGGATGCTTTTGTCGTGCAGTCTACGGTGACTACCCTCAGGCATATTTCCAAAGAATATAAAACATTGGATCTGGTTAAATTCTGCAAATCCGTCAAAGTCCCGGTGATTTTAGGTAATTGTGTAACTTACGAAACGACTTTGGAACTGATGGAGACCGGAGCAAGCGGATTACTCATCGGGGTCGGCCCCGGAGCAGCCTGCACTACCCGCGGAGTTTTAGGTATCGGGGTTCCCCAGGTTACCGCGACGGTTGATGCTGCCGGAGCCCGCGACTTTTATTTTAAACGCACGGGCAGGTATGTATCGATTATTACTGACGGAGGAATGAACCGCGGCGGGGATATCTGCAAAGCCTTTGCCTGTGGGGCAGATGCCGTGATGATCGGTTCAAGTTTTGCCCGCGCCAAAGAAGCTCCCGGCAGGGGCTTTCATTGGGGCATGGCTACTTCGCATGTAAATCTTCCCCGGGGTACCCGTATTCAGGTGGGGACAACCGGAGCATTAAAAGATATTTTATTCGGGCCGGCCAAAGTCGATGACGGCTCGCAAAACCTTTTAGGGGCACTCAGGACATCCATGGGCAGCCTGGGCGCATCCAATTTAAAAGAGATGCACGATGTGGAGATAATTATCGCTCCGTCAATCCAGACCGAAGGAAAAATTTTCCAAGTCGGCCAAAGAGTAGGGATGGGTAAATAAAGTGAAGAAAAAAATATTAAAGAAAAAAACCGCAAAGAAAAATTTCCGGAATTCCCGCAGGCCCAAAAAACCTGCGGCAAAAATTACCGGGGTAGCCAGGCAGACGGTGCTTATCCTGGATTTTGGTTCGCAATACACGCAATTGATCGCCCGGCGCGTAAGGGAGAATAAAGTTTTTTCGATGATCATCCCGTTTAATACGCCGGCTAAAGAGATCGCCGCCCTGAATCCTAAAGGGTTGATTTTATCCGGCGGGCCGAATTCAGTGGTCGATAAAAAATCCCCTTATCCGGACCCGGGGATCTTTAAATTAGGGATCCCGGTTTTAGGTATCTGTTACGGAATGCAGGTGATCTGCGAACTTTTAGGCGGCAAG
>CAZEBD010000097.1:0-4718 GCA_964510625.1 uncultured Planctomycetales bacterium | reverse complement strand
CTGTAAGCGTGGTCCATCGCCGCAGCGATTTAAGGGCTTCGCCGATTTTACAGGAGAGGATGCAGCAAAACAGTAAAATCAGATTTATTTTAAATAGCGTGATTACGCAAGTCAAAGGATCTAAAAAACTGGAAGCGGTGACCATTAAAGATGTGCCTAGCGGCAAGGAAAGTGATTTTGCCTGTGATGGTGTTTTTATTTATATCGGCTATGAACCCGAAACGTTGTTTTTAAAGAATAAATTAAACCTAGATGAGAAAGGGTTTATTCTTGCGGATGAAGATATGCTGACTTCCGTAAAAGGAATATTTACCTGCGGTGATTGCCGCAAAAAAGGGCTTTATCAGGTGATCGGTGCCTGTAGCGATGGGGCAGTAGCAGCTGATTCCGCTTATAAATTTATAGCAAGTCAGGAGAAGTAAATGGAAAAAATAACGAATAATAAAAAACTGATTGAGTGGATTAAAAAAATGGCTAAGCTTTGCGGGCCTGAGCGCATTGTTTGGATCGATGGCAGCGATGAGCAAAAATTGTCTTTGGAGAAAGAATGCGTAAACATTGGGGAGTTAATCCGTTTAAATCAGGAGAAGCTACCTGGATGTTTTCTGCACCGCACTGCCTGGGATGATGTGGCGCGTACCGAACACCTGACTTATATCTGTACGAAGAAAAAACACACCGCCGGGCCCAATAATAACTGGATGTCTCCGACAGCGGCTTACCGTAAGGCTAAGGCGATATTTAAGAATTCGATGGCCGGCAGGATAATGTATGTTATTCCTTTTTCCATGGGCCCAGTGGGTTCTCCTTTTAGTAAAATCGGCGTAGAATTGACGGATTCACGATATGTGGTTTTGAATATGCTGATTATGACTCGTTGCGGCGAAGCGGTTTTGCGGCATTTGGAAAAAGAAGATGATTTTACCAAGTGCCTGCATTCTAAAGCGGGGTTGGATATTAAAAAGCGGCTGATCCTGCACTTTCCCGAAGATAATACAATCTGGAGCGTGGGTTCCGGCTACGGCGGCAATGTACTTTTAGGTAAAAAATGCCTGGCGCTGCGTATCTCCAGCTTTCTGGCCCGTAAAGAAAAATGGATGGCTGAGCATATGCTGATTATGGGGATCGAAGAACCTAACGGCCATATTGAATATATCGCTGCCGCCTTTCCCAGTGCCTGCGGTAAAACCAATTTAGCCATGCTCATCCCGCCGGAAGGGCTGAAAAATAAAGGGTACCGGGTTTGGACGGTCGGAGATGATATCTCCTGGATGCGGGTGGATTCCGATGGTTCTCTCTGGGCAGTGAATCCGGAAACGGGTTTTTTTGGGGTTGCTCCGGGTACCAATTCTAAGGCTAATCTGAATATGGTTAAAACGATTAAAAAGAATACTATTTACACCAACGTCCTTTTAAAGCCCGATAATACGGTTTGGTGGGAGGGGGCTGATGGAGAAGTGCCTAATCAGGGGATTGATTGGAAAGGTAATCCCTGGAAACCGAATACTCTGGATGCTTCAGGTAATCCGATTAAGGGGGCGCATCCTAATGCGCGTTTTACTACTCCGATCGCTAATTGCCCGTCGGCGTCATTCCGCCTGGATCAGCATCATGGCGTACCGATTTCGGCAATTATCTTTGGCGGCCGCAGGCAGCATGTTGCACCGCTGGTTTATGAATCATTTAGCTGGCAACACGGGGTATTTGTCGGAGCAACGATGGGTTCAGAGCTGACTGCGGCTCAGGTCGGTAAACTCGGTCAGGTCCGCCGTGACCCGATGGCCATGTTGCCGTTTTGCGGTTATAATATGGCGGAATATTTTCAACACTGGTTGAATATGGGTAAGCTTATGGCTAAGCCGCCCAAAATTTTTCATGTCAATTGGTTCAGGACGGATGAACAGGGAAAGTTTTTGTGGCCAGGATTTTCCGAAAATTTAAGGATCCTGGAATGGATCTTAGACCGCTGTAATAATAAAGTTAATGCCATGGTTACTCCGATCGGCTATCTGCCGTATCCGTTCAATATCGATATGACCGGTTTAAATCTTGCCCCCGGGGTTATGGAGAAACTGCTTAAAGTAGATAAGGATGAGTGGCTGGAAGAATTAAAAGGCATCGCTAAGTTTTTCGGGGATTTTAAAAAGGATCTGCCCGGGGAGCTTTGGGAAGAGCATGTGGCTTTATTGGAAAGGTTAAAGAAAAATGCCCGCTGATGTTTTATTGAAGACTGAATTTAAAGATTTAAAACTGTTCCGCCGCGGCAAGGTCAGGGATGTCTATGACCTGGGGGATAAATTGCTGATCGTCTCTACTGACCGGATATCCTGCTTTGATGTGGTTCTGCCAAGCGGTATACCGATGAAAGGAAGGGTTCTCACCAGCATTTCCGCCTTCTGGTTTGATTTTATCAAAGATATCATCAGGCACCATTTAATTACTACCGAGGTCGATAAATATCCGCAAGGATTAAATAAGTATAAGGCAGATTTGGCTGGCCGTTCCATGCTGGTCTTAAAGACTAAAGCCCTGCCGGTTGAATGCGTGGTCAGGGGGTATCTCTCGGGCAGCGGTTGGAAAGAATATAAACAAAAGCAGTCAGTCTGCGGTATCAGTCTGCCTTCAGGGTTAAAAGAATCCGCTAAACTGCCGGAGGTGATCTTTACTCCTTCGACAAAAGCCGAGGTGGGCCATGACCAGAATATCGACCAAAAGTATGTTGAAGAGCTGATCGGGGCAGATTTAGCCCGCCGGATAAAAGAGACCAGCATCGCAATTTATAAAAGCGCCGCCGATTATGCCCTGAGTAAAGGCATTATTATTGCCGATACTAAGTTTGAGTTCGGTATCTATAATAATGAGTTGATCATTATTGACGAAGTGCTTACTCCGGATTCATCGCGCTTTTGGCCGCTGGGGGAATACCGCCCGGGTAAGGCCCAACCGAGCTTTGATAAGCAATTTGTCCGTGACTATCTGGAAACTTTGGATTGGTGTAAAACTCCTCCTGCTCCGGCATTACCGGAAGAGATCATTCAGGCCACTACCGGAAAATATTTAGAAGCTTACCGTAAATTAACCGCTAAAACTGATTTAGACTAAATGCCCAAAGCCAGGAATGCTTTATTGCTTTTATTAAGGTTTGGCATAAGCGCCGTGCTCCTGGTATTATTGTTTAAAGTTAATCATATTGATCTTTTACTTCTGGTCCAGGATATTAAATCGGCAAATAAATGGCTGTTACTGGCGGCTTTAGCGGTTTACTTTTTAATTTATTATTTAGGTATATTACGCTGGCAGATGCTGCTTAAAGCTTCCGGAATTAACGTGACCTGGAGGAAGCTAGTCAGTGTTTGTTCCGGCGGGATATTCTTTAGCATTTTTCTGCCTTCGACTATCGGCGGTGACTTAGTCAGGATAGCGGATTTAGCCGGACAGACAAAAAAAATCAAAGAAGTTATTGCTACGGTTTTTTTAGACCGATTGAGCGGTTATATCGGTTTAGTGCTCATCATTCTGCCTGCGCTTTTGTTAGGGCGTAACCTGGTATTGGATAAGGTAGTTTTTAGTTCCGTATCGGTAATCATCGGCGTATTGGTAGCGGGGCTTCTGGTCCTTTTTAATAAGAATATTTATTCCAGAATTACGGGTTTTCTCAGCGCTCCCGGAGCCGGAAAGATCAAAGAGACAATTAAGAATATTCACCAGGAGATCCATGTTGTGCGCCATCAGAAAAAAGTGGTCATCCTGAATCTGGCTATTTCTTTTTTGATCCAGCTGATCATCCCGGTGAGCGCTTACCTGATCGGCCTTTCTCTGGGGATCAGGATAAATTTTGTTTATTTTCTGATTTTCCTGCCGATCATCGGAGCAATCACCCTTTTACCGGTTGCTATCGGCGGCTTGGGCTTGAGAGAAGGGCTATTTGTAGTTTATTTTGCAAAAGCCGGGGTGGTCAAACAGCTGGCTTTGGCGATGTCCCTTTTATCTTTCTCATTTGCGCTTTTTTACGGTGCTATCGGAGGGTTGATTTATGTCCTTACAGTACATCATCGACGCTTACAATCTCACCAACCATCCCGCGTTTAAACCTGCCTCAGGGCGCAGCGTTAATATTCAGCAGGCTTTAGTAGATTTTATCCGGTCGCATAAATTAACCGGCAGTACCGGTAATTTATTGGTTTTAGTCTTTGACGGTTATCCGCCTTCGGCTCAGGAGATCCCGCAGGATAACGGTCTGCTTTGTTTATTTTCTCGCGGCGAAGAAGCGGATGCGCTGATCAGAAAAATCGTTGAAAAATCGGCATCTCCTAAGAATATTGTGGTTGTCTCAGATGATAAAGAGGTGCAATTAGCCAGCAGGTTATTGCGCGCCCGGGTTTGTGCGGTCCGGGAGTTTATCTGCGGCAAAAAAGATGTGCAGCGATCCGGTAATAATGCTGTTGCTGCGGAGGAACGTAAGCTTAGTTATGTCAAAATGCAAAAAATAAACGCCGAACTCAAAGCCAGGTGGCTAAAGTAAAAAAAAGGGGTGAGGCGGATCTAAAATCCTTGACATAACCTGTTAATCATGATAACGTTAGAAGAACAGTAACCTTACAAAGGAGGGAAATATGGGTAGTTGGGAAGTAGTGCTACTGGAACCAGCGCGCACGGTTTTAGCGCAGATTAGCCAATTTGTGGTTAATGCATTACTGGTAATTATTATTTTGCTCATT
>CAZEBD010000096.1:2896-4773 GCA_964510625.1 uncultured Planctomycetales bacterium | reverse complement strand
CATCCCCAGGGCGATTGCCCCGGAAGAAACCACCACCACCTCTTTGCCCTGCTTGATCAGATACGAGATCTGCCGGGCGATTTTAGCCACTAATGCCGTATCTAAAAGACATTTATCTGTAGCAAACAGGCTTGAGCCGATCTTCACCACTACTCTTTTATATTTTTTTCGCGACTGCATCGATCAGTTCCTCTAATCCTTCTTTATTCAGGGCCGATAACGGATAAACCGTTTTTTTGGTCAATTTTTTAAACCGGCTTAAATTTTTCTTAGCTTCCGGCAGGTCCATTTTATTGGCACAAATAATCTGGAGTTTCTTGGCTACCGACGGACCGTATTTCTTTAATTCTAAATTTAAATTTTTATAATCCTCTACCGGATCCCGGCCGTCGGCGCCAGCCATATCCAATAAATGGATCAAAACTTTGGTGCGTTCAATATGCTTTAAGAACCTTACTCCCAGTCCGCGTCCGGCGGAAGCCCCCGGGATCAAACCGGGGATATCGGCAATGACAAATTTTTTATCCCTGCTTGCGGCTACCCCTAAAATCGGGATCATCGTCGTAAATGGATAAGCCGCAACCTTAGGCCGGGCGTTTGAGACTGCCGAAACCAGGGTAGATTTACCGGCATTAGGAAACCCCACCACCCCGACATCGGCTAAAAGTTTTAAATCCAGGATAAGGTTTTTTTCCTGGCCCGGCTCTCCCGGAGTGGCATCTTTGATATGCCAATTTCCTAAACCGCCCTTGCCGCCGCGGGCCGCAATTACCTGCTCACCATCCAGATCCAGGTCGCGTAAAACCGAGCCGCTGGCAGAATCAATGATTGTCGTGCCTTGAGGGACCCGGATGATTACCTCCTCTGCCCCCCTGCCTTTTTTATGGTTACTTTGGCCCGGGCCGCCGTTGGCGCCGAAAAAATGGCGGTGATGCTGAAAATCTAAAAGAGTAAGCAGATTACGGTCTGCCCGGATCATAATATCCGCACCCCTGCCCCCGTCTCCACCGTCGGCAACTCCCTGGCGCTGATACTTATCCCGGTAGAAACTTTTACATCCTTTGCCGCCAGAGCCGGCGCGCACATTGATCTTAGCCTGGTCAATAAACACTTTTTTAAGCGCCTGTGGAGATAGATTTAATCTTTAATTCGGTAATTTTAGCGCGGTGGCCTTTTTCCCAATGCGAATTCTTGCGGCGGCGGTACTTATAGGCGGTAGTTTTTTCACCTAAAGCCTGCTTAAGTACGGATACCTCAACTTTAGCCCCTTTAACATACGGTTGGCCGACCAGCACCTTATCCTTATCGCAGATCAATAAAACCTTCTCAATGCTAAGATTATCGCCTTTTACGGCAATTTGTTTATCCACCTCGATAATATCATCTTTTTTCACATTATACTGTTTTGCTCCAACTTCAATCACGGCATACATTTGATCGCCTCCTTAGAAGTAAATTGTGTGTTTAATCTTGAAATTAGTATTATATATCCCCTAAATTCAAGGGTCAAGCTAAAAATTGAACACCTTAAGCCTTAATCTAGAGTGAAATCCTGCCGAGTTTACGAGGCAGGGCCGGCTTTTTAACTGAATTTGATATCTTCCAGATGCGCGGTAGGATTGGAGATAAGATTAATCTTAATCCGATAATGGCGTTCAATCGTACGCAAGGCCTCCTTATCTTTTAAGATCTCGTCAACTACCGGAGGCGCCAGGGTAAGGGAAACCTGTTTTAAGGTCTTGCCTTTCAGATAACGCTTCAGTTCTTTTAAAGCAAAGATCCCCAGGGTTTGGGGTGAACGTAATTTGCCTTTACCTTTGCAGTATGGGCAGGGATGAAAAGAAAGCATCTGCACAGTTTTGTGGATTCGTTCGCGG
>CAZEBD010000096.1:0-2886 GCA_964510625.1 uncultured Planctomycetales bacterium | reverse complement strand
CTTATGAATGCGCTCCCGGGTCATCTCGACTATCCCGAACTTAGAGATCCCCACAATATCATATTTTGCCCGGTCACCGGACAAAGCATTCTTTAAGATATTCAGTAATTCGCGGCGGTGGCCATCACGCTCCATATCGATAAAATCAATAACGATAATCCCGCCTAAATCCCGCAGGACTAACTGCCGGGCGATCTCTACCGCTGCCTCAGCATTGACTTTAAAGGCCATATCTTCCTGATTGACCTTTTTCTTAAATCCGCCGCTGTTGACATCAATCACTACCAGCCCTTCGGTCGGTTCAATGATCAGGTAAGCCTTGGATTTCATGTAAACATGGCTTTCAAAAATACGGTTGATCTGTTTTTCTACGTCTTTGGCGCCAAACAGGTCATCCCCGCGGTAGAGCTCCACCTTCCTGCTTAAATAACTTAAAAAGGTGCGCATGAAATGCTGAATACGGTAGAATTCCGGTTTGGAATCAACGATCAGTTTGGTGACATCCTCGGTAAAAGAATCGCGGATTGCCCTTAAAGGCAGGTCATACTCCTCATAAACCAAAGACGGAGCCTTCTTTTCCTGAGCAATCTTTTCCAGGCGCTGCCACAATTTATAAAGGAACTGCGCGTCCCGGATCAGCTCCTGTTCACTGCGGCCGCTGGCAGCTGTGCGCACGATAAAACCGACCGGAGTAGGCAGTTTTAGCCGCTTAAAAATATCACGCAGGCGCCTTCTTTCCGGCTCATTCTCAATTCTACGGGAGATTCCCCCCTGCTTTTCCAGAGGCATAATCACTAAATACCTGCCGGCTAACCCGATCTGTGTAGAAAGACGCGGGCCTTTAGTGCCAAAAGATTCTTTGACTACCTGCACCAAAACCTCCTGGCCTTTTTTTACTTCCTTAATCGGAGTCTGCTGCGGGGCTTCAATCGACTCATAAGCAGATTCAATTTCCGACAGGTATAAAAAACCATTTTTCGGCAGGCCGATATCCACAAAAGCCGCTCCGATTGAAGGCATTACCGCTTCAATCCGGCCTTTATAAATATTGCCCACAATCGTTCGGTCCTGCGGCCGCTCAATATGAAACTCCAGCAACTGCCCGTTCTCAACAATTGCCACCCTTTTTTCCTGGGTTTCCGAATTAATTAAAATTTCCTTGGACATCTCTGATCCTTACCCCTTCCGGTAATTGTTTCTGCAGCCTATCTCTGAATTCATCGGGAGCAACCGGAAATTTTAAAACAATTGAGGCTTCTTCCTGTTGGCTTTCGACTCCTAATTTTAAAGCCCTTTTTAAGCTTAATTTAGGATGCGGGCTGAAACCCTCGGTCATTTTCAGAGGCAGCTCGGCCCGGCGCATGGCGCGCATAAATAGGCGCATCAGGTCTAAATGCGAAATATAGCGCATCAGCCCTGTCTTAGAAAAGTTAAAATTTACTCTATACACTATTTCTTCTTTTTCTTAATATCTACGGCGTCTTTTTTGACCTCAACCATCGCCGGACGGCCCAATCTTTTCTCAAGCCTGGCCAATTCTTCCTGGGTATACTCCCCTTCATTAATGATCCTGGCTTTAATGAAGATCAACAGATCAATCTTAGTCGTGGTAGTGGTCTGCCTGCCAAAAAGATGGCCGATCCAAGGCAGGTCTTTTAAGATCGGTATCCCGATATATTCTTTACCTTTGACATCTTTAAGCAGGCCGCCGATGACGATCGTCTCACCGTCTTTTAATAAAACCTGGGTCTGCACCTCCCGCACATCAATGATCGGATAACGCGTAGTCGTGGAATCATCCCCGGCAGTAGAAGTAGCCACCACGCTGGAATCCGAAGAAGTGATGCTGGGATGAATGATCATATTGATATAACCCTCTTCGCTGATCTGCGGCACGACATTCAGGCGGATTCCGATTTCCTGGTAATAATCCAAGGTTTGGGTAACCGTGGCATTGGTGCCGTCGGTGCCGGCAGTCACTGTAGACTCAAGTATCGGCGTGTGATATCCGACCAAAATTGACGCTTCCTGATTATCCAAAGTAAAGATACTCGGGGAGGATAAGGTGTTGGTATTAGCATCATCCTCCAGGGCATGAATGACTGCTTCAAATTTAGTCCCGGTCAGTTTCTGAAAAATAAATTCCGCGCCGGCATTATACGGCTCATAACCCAGGATGGTCGTCGTAGCCGGGCCAAAGAGCGACGGGATTAACGGATCGGTGTCGGTTGAAATCGTACCGGCATGGCCGCCGGTAGCTACTGATCCGTAACGCTGCGTGGTCACCGCATTAGTGGTAGCCGAGGTAGCCGAGCCCAAACCCCAATCCAGTCCGATATCCCTTAATTTATCCCGGTTGACTTCGATGATCTTGGTTTCGATCAAGACCTGCTTAGGCTTAATATCAAGTTTGGGCAGAATAATATTGCGGATCTTATCTAAAGTGCTGGCGGTATCGGTAATCACCAGCATTTTAGATTTAATCGCCGGGTCAAACTCCGCTTTTTTCATCACCGTTTCCCCGGCGGCATTTTTTTCATAAGAGATCGTTTCGGCCCGGGTTGATCCGGCTGCCTCTTTAACCAGCGCCGAACTGGCGGTAGTCTCTTTGCCGATCTTAAAAGTCCCAAACTGCCAGCCCTTCTGGCCGCGGGTATATAAAACCGAGATCTTTCCGCGCGGTGAAAGCAGGGGCAAGATTATCTTCTGGGCATCCTGGGCATCTAAGAATTTCAAAGTAAAGATCTCTACCTGCAGCGGTTCCTCGGCGGCGATTTTGGCGACATTTTCCATCTTCGTTACCAAAATTACATTGCCTTGCCGCTGATAACCAAACCCGTAGGTCTTCAAAATAATATCCAGGGCCGTCTCCCAGGGCACGTCGCT
>CAZEBD010000095.1:0-4828 GCA_964510625.1 uncultured Planctomycetales bacterium | reverse complement strand
CTTTTTATATCGCTGCGCCTAAAAGTACTTTTGACCTGGCAATCAAAGATAAAAGTGGGATTAAGATTGAAATGCGCCAAACGCAGGAGGTTACCAGTATTTTGCTCTGCAAACAGGCAGCACCCCGGAATGCCCGCGCGCTTAATCCGGCTTTTGATATTACCCCGCATCAATTGATCAGCGGGATAATTACGGACCTGGGGATTATCCGTGCGCCGTATTCAAAGAATATCAGTAAGGTATTGGGAAAACATTAAAATGCAGATTAAAGATATCGGTGAATTCAGATTGATCAAAAAGTTTCAGAAAAGAATCAGGGTGGATTCCTCGGTGATTAAAGGCAGCGGGGATGATTGTGCAGTTTTAAAATTTAATCAGAGCCACTACCAGTTATTTACCTGCGATATGATGGTCGAAGGGGTGGATTTCTTAAAAACAGAGGACCTGAGGTTAGTCGGCCGTAAGGCCCTGGCAATTTCAATCAGCGATATTGCCGCTTGCGGCGGTATTCCTAAACAGGCGGTAGTCGCTTTAGGTTTGCCTAAAAATCTTTTGGTCAGCCGTGCAAACCGGCTGGCCGAAGGCTTGTTTGGCCTTGCCCGTAAATTTAAAATTAATATTGTGGGGGGAGACATTTCGGCTTCCGATAAATTAGTCATTGATGTAAGTATGCTGGGTGAAGTTAAAAAAAATAAACTTTGCCTGCGCCAGGGGGCAAAACCCGGTGATCTGATCATGGTTACCGGCCGGTTTGGTGGCTCAATTAAAGGTAAACACCTGAAATTTACTCCGCGCCTTAAGGAATCGCAATTCTTGGTGAATAATTTTAAGATTAACGCAATGATTGATGTTTCCGACGGCCTGGCCAGCGACCTGGGGCATATCCTGGAGCAAAGCGGTAGGGTGGGTGCGGTTTTATACGAAAGCCTTATTCCTTTAAGCAAACAGGCGGCCGGGGCAGAGGAGGCACTTTGTTCAGGAGAAGAGTTTGAGCTTTTATTTTGTGCCTGCCGTAAAGAAGCAAATAGAATTATCAAAAGCGATAGATACCGGTTTAAACCAATCGGTGAGATTATGCCTAAGAGTTTTGGCCTGAGGATAATCGATTATCAGAACAAGTATTCTAAATCCAAACCGGAAGGATACCGTCATTTTTAATGGAAAGATTATCTTGCTCGGCCAACCAGAGCTTAAAATTAGGTAAAATTATTGCTGCCCACCTTAAGCCTGGGGATATTATCCTTTTATCCGGACCTTTGGGTGCCGGTAAGACCGTCTTAGCTAAAGGGATTGCCTCCGGTTTAGGGATCAATAAAAATGATGTCGTCAGCCCCACCTTTGTTTTATTGCGTTTATACCAGGGAAAATATTTATTACAGCATTTTGATTTCTACCGTATTAAGGGCCTGCAGGATGTTTTAGGCCTGGGGATACAGGAGTATTTATTTTCCGATGCGGTTACCCTGGTGGAATGGCCCGAACGGCTGAAATTCCTCTTGCCAAAGGAATACTTAATGATTAAGCTGATACCAAAAGGCGAGAATCAAAGGTGTTTAAAATTTACGGCCTGCGGCCAAAGATATGCAAAATTATTAAGGAAGATTGATGAAAGTATTAGCGATTGAAACAACCACACCACGGCTCTGCTTAGGGGTATATCGGGACGGGGATTATTACGAATACAGCCTGCAGGCAGGCAGAAACCTTTCGGAATTACTCGTTCCGTCTATCCGGAGAGTCACCGAAGCGCTGGGATTAAAAATAGCCGATATCGATTATTTTGCCTGCGGCCTGGGCCCGGGATCTTTTACCGGGATGCGCATTGGCCTGGCCACGATCAAAGGCTTAAGCGTGGCCAGAAATAAACCGGTAGCCGGAATATCTACCCTGGATATCCTGGCCAAAAATTCCGATTTTAAAGATCGGTTGATTATTACCGCCCTGGATGCCCGGCGCTGCCTGATCTATTGTTGCGCTTATAAGTATGAATTGGGGCGCTTAAAGCGTAAGAGCGGTTATCTATTACTTAGCCCGGATGAATTTATCAAGAAATTTTCCGGCACTAAAGCGGTGATTTTAGGAGATGCCGTAACTTTATACAAAGATAAGTTTTTGGCGCGGATGAAGAATGTTATTTTATTGGATAAAGATTATTGGATTCCGCAGGCGCATAATCTTATGGAGCTGGCGCTGGCTAAAATTAAAGCCAAACAATTATCCAGCCCTTTAACCGTCAAACCCATTTATTTATACCCCAAAGAATGCCAGATAAAAACGCGATAGGTTACCGGCCCACTTGGGCAGAGGTTAATCTTAATCATCTGCAGTATAATTTTAAGAAAATCAAGTCCCTGCTGAATCCGGATACCAAAGTTTTAGTTACGGTAAAAGCTGATGCCTACGGGCATGGATTGATTCCGGTCTCCCGGCGCTTGGTGGATAGCGGCCTGGATTATCTGGGGGTAGCTTCCATTGATGAAGGGATAAAATTAAGAAAAGCCGGGATCAGAATCCCGGTTTTAATTTTAGGGTTGATCTTAAAAGATGATATCGGGCCGCTTTTTACCTATCGCCTGATCCCTACGGTTTGCGACCTTAAATTTGCGCAGGCATTGGATAAAAAAGCTAAAAGCTTAAAACAAAAAATCCCGGTGCACATTAAAATAGATACCGGGATGGGCAGGATCGGGATAGCCCCTAGCGCTGCTTTAGAGCTGGCTGGTGATATTTATAAATTAAAGCATGTTCAGATCCAGGGGGTATTTACGCATTTTCCTCTGGCTGACGTTGACCGTAAATTTACCTTTTCTCAGATCAGCGTTTTTGATAAATTAGTCGACGATTTGAAAAAAGAAGGGATGCGTATCCCTTTGGTGCATGCGGCTAATAGCGCCGGGTTGATCCGCCATATTGACAGCCATTTTACCATGGTCAGGCCGGGTTTAGTTATTTACGGCTTATACCCGAAGAAAGATTTAGGCATTGATCTTAAGCCGGTTTTAAGCTTAAAGACCCGGGTGGTCTTTGTCAAACAGGTCAAGCGGGGGGTAGGCATAAGTTACGGGTTGACCTATCGCACAAAACGGCCTACTTGTATTGTTACTTTGCCGATAGGGTATGGAGACGGATATCCGCGCAATCTTTCTAATTTAGCTTATGTTTTAATCGGCGGCCGGCGCTTCCGGATCAGCGGAAGGGTTTGTATGGATCAGATTATGGTAGATGTCGGTAGTTTTAAGCCGAAAATCGGCCAAGAGGCGGTGTTGATCGGTAAACAAGGCAAGCAGAAGATTACTGCTGAAGAGTTGGCCGCATTATCCGGCACTATTTCTTACGAAATCGTTTGTGGATTAGGCAGCCGGATCCCCAGGATCTATAAATAAAACACCGGAGCTTTAAATTTCTATTAATTCCTCCAAAAGAATATTAATTTTTGTTATTCCAATACTCATTATAATTTGTTTTGGTATTGCATTGGCAGTTTATCCGAGGCTGCCGCCCAGGCCAAATGTTATTTTGATTACTATCGATGCTTTAAGGAGTGATCATCTGGGTTGCTATGGGTATAAAAGGGACACTTCGCCTAATATCGATGAATTAGCAAAAGAAGGGGTTATATTTACCCAGGCTATTTCACAGGCATCGGTTACCGCTGTTTCTTTAGCCTCTTTGCTTACTTCAGTATATCCAGCCAGAACCGGAATTATTTCTCAGGCACAAGATATTATAAATGATTTTACATGTCCCACTATTATTGAAGAATTCAATAGGAATAAATACAGGACAGCTGTATTTTTCCCAGATGACATAGCCATAAGACTTCCAGCTTGGGCATATAGGGGTGCGGAGCATCAAGTTATCCATCCTCAGATTAATGGTAAGGCCGATGATGCATTATTAACCCGGCAATTGATAGATTGGGTGGTTCAAGATTCAAAGCGCGGCTTTTTTACCTGGATTCATTATCGCGGTGTCCACACACCCTATTTACCGCCGGCTCCTTATAACCGTTTGTTTGTTAATGATAAATTTTATAATCAAGGTAAAAAAATACCTTTGCTAAAAGATAATGCTCAGGTCTGGGGTGGCATTAGGCCTCAGGCTAATTTAAATAATATCCGGGAAGTTGATTATTATGTTGCCCAATATGATGGGGCATTAAAATATGTCGATTTTTGGATAGGGGAGCTGCTGCGGATGTTAAAAGACCGCGGTTTTTATGAAAATACCGTTGTTATAATCGGAGCCGATCATGGCGAGGCTTTGGGGGAACATAATTTATATTTTGGCCATGCGAATACTTTATACGATGAATTGTTAAGAGTGCCTTTGATAATTAAATTTCCCGGAAAGGCATTCCGGGGCAGGAGGTTTACGGGGCAGGTCAGGTTAGTTGATATAATGCCTACTATTTTACAGTATCTAAAGTTAAAGACCCCCCGGTATACCGATGGAATAAGCCTCATGCCTATTCTTGAGGGCAGAGTGGGGCATGGGTCAGTATTTTCATTCAGTAAGACAAATATAATGAATGCCGTCCGTTCAGAAGAATGGAAGCTTATATCTTATGATAGCTTTCCGGATGGAGATGAGTTGTATAATTTAAAACTAGATCCAGGAGAATTACATAATTTGGCCTTGCAAGAGACTGATATTGTAAAGAGGTTTAAGGAGGAGTTAGTAAAATTCAATCATGGATTTTCGTGTGCTTGTCCCAGGCCGCAGGCAAAAGAAGATGAAACAGCCCAAGCCAGGGAATTTTTATATTCTTTGGGGTATATGCAGTAGATTGCCAACTTTTTAAATAAGACGTTTTTTGATTACGGTA
>CAZEBD010000094.1:0-4832 GCA_964510625.1 uncultured Planctomycetales bacterium | reverse complement strand
CACGTAGGTGAGCGCCAGGCTTACGTGACCTCGACTACCACTACCGGCCAAAGCACTTCTACGGTTTCCGAAGAGGTGACCTTTGTGGATGTCGGGATCCAGCTTTCGGTAACCCCGACGATTAACGAAGACGGCTATGTGACAATGAAGATTAAGCCTGAAATATCCAGCGTGGTTTCATTTTTAGACACTCCCAGCGGAAATAAAATTCCGATTATCGATACTTCCATGTCTGAAACTACGGTCATGTGCAAGGACGGTTCAACCATTGTCATCGGAGGCATGCGCAGGGAAGATAAAACTAAAACCGCAGAACAGTTTCCTTTCTTAAGCAAGATCCCGGTCTTAAATTTCTTTTTTAAGCAGCAGGTATCTAAGACCGAGAAGACCGAGCTCTTAGTGATGATTACTCCGCATATCGTCAGCGGAGATGTTTTAACTACCGGAGACAGCCGCGAACCCAGGTTTATGGATGAGCCGAATAAAGAGTATAAAGCATATTCTTCGCTTATCGAAAAACCGGATTTTAAGGATATCGATTTACCGGAAAAACGGGTCGAGCCTAAAGGGTCGCCGGCAGAGGAAGTAAAATCTTACCGTGAATATCTCAGCATCAAACCGGAAGAGGAATATAAGCCGACATTTAAAGGAGATCTGATCAATGAGTAAACAAAAGTCGATAGTAATAGCGGCATCAGGAGCGGTCTTAATTGTCTGTATCGGTCTTATATTTTTTGCTAATAAATCAAAGAGTTTATCCAGGCAATTACATGAAACAAGCAAGAAGCTGGAAGAGATGCACCCGGGTTACCAAAAGCTGAGCCAGTCAGAAGCGGCTTTGAGAAGCGTTAATGATCAATTACTCAAAGAGAATGAAGCAGTTAAATTGGACCGGGAGAACCTTGTGGCTCAGGTCAAGACCCTGATTCCGGAGAGAAACCGTGCTATCGAACTGGCCGCTTCCGCCGAGAAGCTTAATAGGGATTTGGCCGTAATCGTCCAGGAAAAGAACCAGCTGCAGGAGGCCGATCTGGCTTTAAAGGATGAAAATAACCGGCTTAAGGCAGCTCAAAAAGATCTGATCGCAAAATGGGATACCCTTAAAAGTACCTGCGATAAAGCAGAGGCAACCGTTAAAATTAGAGAATTAAACCGCAAGGCCGGGGATTTGCAGAAAGAAAAAGCCGCCATTCAGAATAACGCTAAGCGCCAGGAGACAGAGCTTGACAGTTTGCGTAAACAAAAGGCCAAGCTTGACCTGGATAATGCCGCTTTGAAACTGCAATTAAAAGATACGCAGACAAAATTAACCGAAGCAGTAAATAAGAATAAACGGATGTGGGAGGAGGTGCAGAATACTCCTAAAAAGGTCACCGAGCTGGCCCGGCAGAATAAAGTATTACTGGCCGAGACCTCGCAGATGCATTATAATCTGGGGATTTTTTACTCTAAAAACAAGCAGTATGACCGGGCATTGATTGAGTTTCAGAAGGTGGTAGAGATCGACCCGAACAACGCTTATGCGCATTTTAATTTAGGCTATATTTATGCGGAATATTTAGTTAACCGCCAGAAGGCCAGTAAACATTTCAGGTATTATTTGGGATTGGCCAAAAGTGATGATCGGGATATCGATTGGGTTAAGAAATACCTGCTTACCTGGGAGGCATATGACGGTAAGCAGCGGGTACAGTAAAAAATAGCGGGCTAAATAATAATCGAAGCAACAGCAGAGGAGGAGAGGATGAAAAAACTGATTTGGGGGTTAGCGGTAGCAGGATTTTTAATGGTAAATTCAGGCCTGGCGTTTGCCAAAGAAAAGCCGGCCGCAGCGGTTTCTAAAAAACAGACTAGTAAAATTCAGGAGATGGTAGCCAAGAAAAAGGTGGGGTTAAACGGCACGCAATGGGCGATTGAAATGAAGCCGATGTCCGGCAAAGGCAAGGCTGAAAAAGATATTTTAAATTTTGCCGAAGACAAAGTAAGCTCTAAGAATATGGAAGGCCGGGGATTTGCTGCTACTAATTTCTCAATGCGTATATTAGAGGATGACCAGACATATACCTGGGAGACGATGCAGGTTTCGGAGAAGGACGGCACGGCTTTTTGGCGCGGGGATATCGGCAGTGACGGGATTATGCGGGGGGTAGTCACGATCCGGGATAAGAGAAACCGCTCCTTCGACTATAATTTTTACAGTTTAAATGAAACTAAGGCAGCGCCTGTTCCGGCTCCGGCGCCGGTAGAGCCGGCTGCGGAAGCAGTGGTTGAATAATAAAATTCTAAACGATGAATAGAAAGAATATATTTTTCAGCTCTCTGGCGGCAGTGATTTTTGTGGCTGCCCAGGTATTGGCCTTGGGCAGTCCGGCATTTTGCGGCCAAAGCCAGGTTAAATTCAGCTTAGTATTAGATAAGTCTGAATACAGTTTGCAGGACCCGGTGAACATGACCTTTTCTCTAAAGAACCTGGGGAAGGATCCGGTCATGGTCAATAAGAGATTCTATATCGGCGATCCGCAGGCAGCTGTTGACCAAAGGGATATCTATTTGACTTTAGTTAATGCGGCCGGAGACAAGATCAGCGGTAAGTATTTTTATCCTACCGGTTACCCGAAGACTGATTACTTTAAATCATTGGGCCCCGGCGAGGAAGTGAAATCCGAATATAACCGTAATTTACGCGGCTATTTCGAATTGACGGAAGCCGGGACCTATACGGTTAGTGCGGTTTATCAGAATTCCTTTGGCGCAGAAATCGGGCTGGACACATTTAAAGAACAATTGATTTCTGAGCCGGTAAAATTTACCATTGTGAATAATAAAAAATGAAAAAACTAAGATTAATCACTATTGTTACTGTGTGTTTAGGTTTTTTGAGCAGCAGCCCTATTTCTGCTTACCAGTTTGAGGATATTCTCAAGGTTGAGACTGTGGGAGAGGCGTTTGGTAAGCCCGTTTCCCGCCAGGAGTTTCTTAATTATTATAAGACTGCCTTGCTTTTTACCCGGTCGGGGACAAAAGGAGAGCGCAGCGATGAGGATACGCGTCAGGAGGCCTGGCAGAACCTGGTTTTTATTAAGGAAGCTAAAGATACCGGCGTAAAGATTCCCAAGAATGAAGTATTAGCCGAAGTAAAACGCCTCTTAGCGGAAAAAGAAATCGAATACGGCGGGGATAAATACCGGGTTTATATCCTGTCAAATTTCGGGGAGGACCCGGAAACATTCGAGAAGCGTATCGAAGAGCTGTTAATGGTGAATAAGTTGCTTAAAGCTAAACTTGATCCGGAGGTCAAAGTTACCGAGCAGGAGATGAAGGAAAAATTCCTCAACGGCTATAATTCTTTTGAAAGCGAGTATATATTGTTCGGCAAAGATAAACAGAAAGAAGCCCAGGAGTTTGCCAAAGATTGCCGGAAGAACCCCCGGCTTTGGTATGACACTTATTTAGAGAAGAAACCGCTGGGGCAAAAAGGGGCTTCCTGGATCAACATTATGTCTCTGGAGGCATTGATTGACCTTTGGATGATACCGCGTGAGGAGGCCTATCGTATCCTTAATTCCAAGCCCGGTGATTTTATTGCTTCCAAGAACTATTACGGCGATGTGGTCTTCCGCCTGCTGTTTACTAAAAAGGCGGATCTCATTGAGTATAACTCGGTCAAGCAGGATTATTACCGTAAGATGCTGACTACCGGCAGGAAGCGCAAACTGGCGCAGGGATTTTTAGATGGGCTTTTTAACCGGGCCGACATAAAGGACTTTATTAAAGAAAAAGAAGATGCCGCAAAATTAGTTCAGATGAAAAAGAAATCAGAAATCATTATTCAGACCAACCAGGGGCAGATTAAAGTAAAATTATTCCCGGAGATTGCGCCGCTGGCCTGTGAAAATTTTATCGGCCTGGTGGAAAAGGGGTATTATAATGGGATTACTTTTCACCGGGTGATCAAGGATTTTATGATTCAGGGAGGGGACCCTACGGCCAGCGGAGGAGGCGGAGAATCAATCTGGAAAAAACCGTTTGCGGATGAGCTAAGCGATAAAGTAAAATTTGATAAGCCCGGGATCCTGGCGATGGCTAATTCAGGTGCGGATTCTAATGGCAGCCAGTTTTTTATTACGGTAAAACCTGCGCCCGGATTAGATGGCCGGCATACAATTTTTGGAGAGGTTATCTCCGGTATGGAGGTTGTAAATAAAATCAATTCGACAGCCACGGGTAAGGAGGATAAGCCGAAAAAAGAACAAAAGATAATTAAGGCCACCGTGAAGATTTGATGAGGATAACTGTTTAATTAGCGATTTTTAGGTGAAAAACGCGTTATTTTTGGGTCTAAATGCGATTTTTTTGGCGTGATTATTGACAAGGTGCCTTAAAATATGTTATATTTTTATCAGATAAAGATAATAATTCAAAGGGCAAACCCCGAGCAATCGGGGGACGCAAAGCCGTGCATCCTTGGAAACAGGATTGGCAGGTTGCTAGAATTAAATAATTTTGTTAGCAGCTAACTGATACCAGCCAAGAAAAATGGCTGGTTTTTTTTATGGTTCTGAAAAAAGTGTCAGGCACAAACAAAAAGTGCCAGGTAAAAAGGTAGAAAAATGCCAAGGCCACCGAGAATCTCATTAGAAGACGCTCTCTACTATATCACCAGCCGCTGTATTTATAACCAGGAGATATTTAAAGAAGAATCGGATTACCAGGCCTACTATGAATTAATCAAAAAATATAAAGAACAGTATAAATTTAAACTTTATGCCTATGCTTTAATGCCCAGCCATTTTCATCTGCTTCTGGAGCTGCCGGATCCGGAGCAGGAGGAG
>CAZEBD010000093.1:0-4872 GCA_964510625.1 uncultured Planctomycetales bacterium | reverse complement strand
CAAAAGCTTCACGGAAACTGATCCGGCTTTCCGCTTGCGCTAAAGCCAATACCCTGAGGATACTCTCCAGGTGCTCCGGGCCTTTATTAGACGGCAGATGCACTATCTCTCCGATATGCGCCAGAAGTTCAATGGAAACCCCCTGATCGGTCAGGTATTGGGCGACACTAGCGGCGATCTCGATGATATATTCGGCAACCGCCTCCTTGCCCTGCCCTAAATTTTTAGCCTTCTCCAGGTTAAAGATAATCGTCGTGCCGAAAAAACTCTGCAGCTGGAACTGCTTAACAATCAGCTTATTCTTCCGGGCGCTGGAGATCCAATGTATCTTCTTAACAGATTCCCCGTCTTTATACTCCCGCACCCCGTAAAACTCATCATCATCCCCGCTGGAACGCGCAGTCTCTATCCCAAACCAGGGCAGGATGCTCCGGGACAAAGGCGGAAATTTATCGATCTTAAATATCTGCGGATAGACAACCACTCCGGAATAAACCGGGTAGACCCGTTTAAAGAAAAAAAGCCCCAGCGGATCAAAAAAATAAACTGCCAGCGGGCCGATTTTATACTCCCCTCTTTTATAACAAAAATATTCAAATTTGATTTTAACTTCGGATTTTGCCCCCAGGCAGCCAAGGAAGAATCTTTTTCTTCCCTGGCCGGGAAGTGCGCCGGGAAAATTATCTTGGAGCACGAGATTAAAAACCGGCAATAAACCGGTATTACTGAGCTGCGCGGTTATCTCTAAGGTTTCCCCTTCGGTAACCCGGCTGACCATTTTTCTCACCAGGTAGAGGCGGCTGGACAGATAAGCCAATAAAAGCCAGACCAGGCTGACCGCGGCAACCGAAAACAGGAAATAAGCAAAAAGAAAAAAGAATTGCCGGCTGGTCTTTAAACCGATAAAGAGACTGGAGGCAGAAAAGACCGCCAGGGCAACCCATTTCAGATAAAAAATCTTCCACATGATTTAAGAGACAGGAGTACTGCGTATGATCTCATTGATTATGGATGCAGCGGTCTTCTCGGCGACTAAAGCCTTAGGATGCAGAATGATCCGGTGGCCAAGCACCCAATAAGCAAGCTTGATTACGTCTTCCGGGATGACATAATCCCGCCCGTCAATAAAAGCCCAGGCACAGCTGGCTTTCATCAGCGCAATCGATGCCCGGGGGCTGGCGCCCAGGCGGATCTCCTCTTTTTTACGGGTTGAGGAAACTAAATTTACGATATAGTTAAGTACGGTCGGAGAAATTTCCACCTGTTTGATCTTTTCCTGTAATTCCAATACTGCCTGGACCTCTAAAACCGGCTGTAAACTGTCGATAGGATGCTGCAATTTCTGGCTGATAGTTACCTTTTTCTCTTCCTCAAGTCCCAGGTACCCCACATTGATCTTCATCAAAAACCGGTCTAATTGGGCTTCCGGTAAGGGATAGGTCCCCTGGTATTCGATGGGATTTTGCGTGCCCACCACCATAAACGGCCGCGGCAGGACAAAGGTCTTGCCGTCTATAGAAACGGAACGCTCCTGCATACATTCTAAAAGCGCTGACTGCGTGCGGGGGGTAGTCCGGTTGATCTCATCGGCCAGAAGAATATTGGTAAAAACCGGGCCTTTTTTAAAATCAAACTCCCCGGTCTTAGGGCTATAAATAAAACCTCCGGTCACATCCGAAGGCAATAAATCCGGAGTAAACTGGATCCTTTTAAAATCCGCCGCTATGGATTTAGCCAGGGCCAGCGAGAGCATCGTCTTGCCCATCCCGGGGACATCATCGATCAGGATGTGCCCGTTGGTCAGGATCCCGGTGATCAGAAGCTTGACCACTTCGGTCTTGCCTACGATGACTTTTTCCACATTCTCGATCAGAATTTCAAGCTGCTTGTTCTGCATAAAACCTCCTTAAACTTATTTTGAATTTCCTAAACGTAAAGCATTCTCGATCTTGGCGATCAACACATCCTTTTCGATAGGCTTAGACAGATACCCCACCACCCCTTTTTTATAAGCGGTCAGTTTTTCCTTATCTTTATCTAAAGCAGAAAGGATCATAATCGGTGTAGCCTTACCCAGAGAATCGGTATTAAGCATATCACAGATCTCCATCCCGCCAATCCCGGGCATGACCATATCCAGAATGACCAGCTGCGGCTTAAAAAGATGCAACTGCTGGATAATGTCATTGGCTCCGGGCAGAGTCAATACCTCGAATTTCCCGGTATCCTCCAGATTTAATTTGACCATCTTCAGGAAGTCCTGTTCATCGTCAACAAGCATAATCTTAGTTTTGGCCATAAGCTCCTCCTTATGCTGCTGCAATCAAAGTCACACTGACTTTAGTCCCCTTATTCGGCTGGCTATCCATCACGATAGATCCATTGTGCATAGTAAGAATATCTTTAACCACAGAAAGCCCTAAACCGATCCCGGTCATCTCTCCTTTGGTTGTAAAAAAAGGCTGGAAAATATGCTTCATATTTTCTTCTGAGACCCCCGATCCCTCATCCTGGACATCAACGGTTACCGCATCCTTAAGGGAAAAAATTTTGCCGTCAATCTTACTGGTGATCTCTTTGGGTAACTTACTGCATTCGGTCAGATAACTGCGCACCACCAAATCTCCGCCCTGAGGCATTGCTTGCATGGCATTCAGGAAGATATTCACAAAAACCTGTTCTATTTTCTGCCGGTCCACCCAGACTTTAGGCAGCCCCTGGCTTAATTCTGTGATGATTTTTATCTTTCCCCTAAGATTACCGTAGCGGGTAAGATGTAAACAGTCATCAAGAATAGAATTTATATCTTCCCCGGACATATTTACCTTTTTGGCCTTGGAAAAATCCAACAATGTGCCGATAATGGTGTTAGCGCGCTTGATATTATTGTTGGCAATCTGGATTACATCCTGCTGCTGGACAGGGACCTTCTCTTTTAAATAATCAAGCGACTGCATAATAATCGCCAAAGGATTCCTTACTTCATGCGCAACACTGCTGGCCAGCTGGCCGATGGCTCCGAATTTAGCTACCTGGACTACCTCCTCCTGGGATTGCTTAAGTTTAGCATACGCCACCGCTAACTCCTGGACACTCTGCTCTAATTTTGCTTTATTCAACTGATTATCCTCAAGCATACTCAGAAGGATCTCCCGGGACTTAAGGGCTTCTTTTAGAGCGCTGTCTAATTGGGCGGCCTGATCCCTAAATATCTCCTCCGTCTGTTTACGGTCCTCTTCAATGGAAGCAGCTTTGCCTAAGACCTGCAGCAAGTTTAAATAATATTCATCTATCTTTACCGGAAAGTCAAAAACTCCGCAAAGCATGGCAATCGTCCGGTCTTTGGACCTCACCGGGCAGCCGACATATGATTGCAGATTATATTTTTTTACATTTGGGTCGGTTTTTGAATAAGCTGTATGCTGAAGGTCCTCAATAAACACCAGCTGGCTATTTTGATTCTGAATCAGATCAAAACAAATATGCCCGTGCCCCGGGCCGCGCTTAGAAAAATCCGGCGGCTCATGCCAACTGGCTTTAGTTACCAACTCATCCTCGTAACCACGGTTATATAACATACAGGTAGCCCCCAGGATCTGGCCTGCGGTTTCGGTAATCCGCTGGAGATTCTGATCCGGGTCGGTCCCGAAAGAAACAAAACAGTTGTTCACTTTATTCAATGCTTCCTGCGTCTGCTTACGCCGGGCAATCTCATTAAGAATAGTATTTCTTTGCATAAAGAAACTATCCACCATCCGGGAGATGTCCCCGAATTCCGTATTCTGCCGTTTTAATTTCTTCAGGACCCCTGAGTCCTCTTTACTTAAAGAGAGCGCGATTAACCCTAAAGGAATATTTATCCAATAAAAAATGGAAATAGTCACAGTCACCAGAGTGACTGCGGAAAAGATAAAAAACAACAAAGCAACCTGAAGCGCCGACCTCTTCAGGCCGGCAACCGCCCTGGATGTAACGGAGATATTCAGATATTTTACGATTTGGCCATCCCAGCCCTTTAACGGCCGGGAAAAATAGATCGAATCCTGGTTAAGTGCCGGTAGTTTATTCTCCGGAAAATCCGACAAATTCACTACCGAACTGGCCAGCTGACCAAGTTCATCGATATAATCATTAGACCAGAGGCGCCCGCAAAATAAATATCCATGCCTTATTCCTTCCCTTTTTAGGTCATCGGAGTTAAAAATAGCGGCGCCGTGTATTTCCATTAACCCCCTGGAGGTGTTGACAAAAAAATGGCAGAATGGCCCCTTAGTAAATAAGCTGCCTGCCGAAGCCGGTACCGGCAGCTCTTTGAAACCGGATGGCTCATCCAGATTATTTACCGAATAGACAAGCTGGCTGTCCAAAGTATATACCCATGCCGCATTAGCTTCATAAGTAGCCAGGCTGACTTCGATGTTTTCTACTGCCCATGTCATATCCGGGACAGCGACAAACTCCGCCATTTCATCCCAAAAAGAATAATCAAAAGCAAAAGTCTCAAGAGGTTTTTCTTTAAGGCTTAAAATCCGGTCAAAGACATACTCACGCTCCATCTGCATAAAATCCATAAGCTGCAGAAGCCGGTTATGCTCATACTTCTTCTGTACGGTCAATACGCTCAGACAAAACAGAGTCAAAAAAAACAGTAAACCGATAAGCCGTGTGCGTATTTTCATTTCAGGCTTTCAACCCCATAATTTATTTATAATCAATAAAAAACCCAAGCTTGGCGTTAATACGCTGCCTGGGTAACCTGTAAAAATCGCCTAAAGGAACTAATCTAAACAGTTCGATGATCGCTCCGTTTCTTCTTTTTATTAAGAAATCTCCTTAATAAATTATATTTAATATTATACTATCATCTACCGG
>CAZEBD010000092.1:3365-4940 GCA_964510625.1 uncultured Planctomycetales bacterium | reverse complement strand
ACCTGCAGGCAGCCGCGGCGATCGGCCAGCATGAATTAATGCATGTCTATAAGTTAGCCTTTAAGAAATACGGGTTAAATTGCGCGCAATTACTTCTGACCTGGGATGATTTCCTAGGGGAGCGCTATGTGAATGCCAAGCATACTTTAAACACTTTATTAAAACTTAACTGCGTGCCGGTGATCAATGAAAATGATACGGTGGCTACGGAAGAGATTAAACTGGGGGATAATGATCGCTTGTCGGCATTGGTCTCTATATTGGTGGGAGCTGACCTATTGATCATTCTTTCGGATGTGGACGGCCTGTTAGGAAAAGATAAAAAAGTCATCCGCCGCATAGATAAGATTACCGGAGAAATAAAATCTTTGGCCTGCCCGACGAATACCCGGACCTGCGTCGGCGGGATGGTTACGAAATTAGAGGCGGCCCGGATCGCAGTTGAGGGGAAGGTCCCCTGCGTTATCGCTCATGGCCGTAAAAATAAGATCATCAGCCGGTTAACCGCCGATCCTTTTGCCGTAGGTACGATTTTTTTACCCAGATGAAAATAAGCCTGCAGAAACAAATCCAGAGTATTGCTAAAAATGCGCTAGCCGCCTCCCGGGTGCTGGCGACTTTGAGTAGCGCGGTTAAGAACGCCGTGCTTAAGGATATGGCTGAGGCATTATGGCATAACCAGTCGGTTATCCTTAAGGCGAATCAAAAAGATATTGCCGCTCTGCGCGGTAAACCCCAGGCCTTTATCGACCGTTTAAGTTTAAACCCGGAGAGGATCAGGCAGATGGCGGAATCTTTATCGGAGGTAGCTAAACTTAAGGATCCGGTAGGAGAGGTGATCCGCGCCTGGAACACCGCCAATGGTTTAAGTATTCAGAAGGTGCGCTCTCCGATCGGGGTAGTGGCGATCATCTATGAATCGCGGCCGAATGTCACCGCAGATTGTATCGGGCTCTGCTTTAAATCGGGCAACAGCGTAATCTTACGCGGGGGGCGTGAAGCGATTCACTCTAACCTGACGATCTTTAATCTCCTTACGCCTGTAATGCAGAAACATAATTTACCTAAAGCCGGAATCAACCTGATCGCCAGCACCGACCGCCGGGCAGTGGATTATCTGTTAAAATTAAACGATTATATCGACTTAGTCATCCCCCGCGGCGGTGAAGCGTTGATTAAAAAAGTGGCAAGTACTTCGGCTATACCGGTGATCAAGCATTACAAAGGGATCTGCCATTGTTTTGTGGATGAAGATGCTGATCTGAATATGGCGGAAAATATCTGTTTTAACGCTAAAGTCCAGCGGCCGGGAGTTTGTAATGCTATGGAAAGCATGTTGGTGCACCGGGATGTTGCCGCCAGGTTCCTGCCTGGTATGCTGAAGAAATTTCAGGATGCGCATGTCCAGATCCGCGGATGCGCAATTACCCGTAAGATTGCCAAATGGGCAAAGCCGGCAACGGATAAAGATTACCGTACGGAATACTCCGACTTGATTTTGTCGGTAAAGGTTGTGGATAGTTTAAATGCGGCAATTGCCCATATTAATGAATACGGCTCGCATCACTCCGATAG
>CAZEBD010000092.1:0-3327 GCA_964510625.1 uncultured Planctomycetales bacterium | reverse complement strand
TACGGACAATAACAGTGCTGCCGAGAAATTTTTAAAAGAGGTGGATTCTGCCTGTGTCTACCTGAATGCTTCGACCCGTTTTACCGACGGAAATCAGTTTGGGATGGGCGCAGAGATCGGTATCTCAACCGATAAGCTGCATGCCCGAGGGCCGATGGCCTTAGAAGAGCTGACGACCTATAAATACGTGATCTACGGCTCCGGCCAGGTCAGGCAATGAGGATCGGGATCCTTGGCGGGACCTTTAATCCGGTGCATATCGGCCACTTGATCTTAGCCGAAGAGGCCAGGGAAAAATTAGGATTAGACAAAGTTATCTTTGTGCCTGCGGCTTTACCGCCGCATAAGGATAATTTAAATATTGCTTTGGCCGCCGATCGGTTAAAGATGCTTCGCCTGGCGGTAGCCTCCAATAAATATTTTACGGTTTCTGACATTGAAATCAAGCGCCAGGGCAGATCTTACACCATTGATACTTTAAAGGTGTTTCAGGCAAAATATCCCCGGGATGAGCTTTATTTTATCATCGGCAGCGACCTTTTGAAATATTTAGGCGAGTGGAAGGATTTAAAGCAGATACTTTCTATGGTTAAATTTGTTGCCGCTACCCGGCCGGGGTATCCGCTTGAGGATATGCCGCCTTACATTCACACCTTGCCGATCCGGGCAGTGGATGTTTCGGGTTTTGAGGTGCGTCAATGCATCGCCCAAAATAAGTCTTTTGGCTACTTAGTTACAGATAAAGTCTTTGACTATATTAAAAAAAGAAAGCTCTATAAATGAAGATCAAAATCGCTCCTTCGATATTATCGGCTGATTTCGGCCGGTTAAGCGCTGAACTTAAAAAAGTCCGCTTGGCCGGGGCAGATCTGATCCATGTGGATGTTATGGACGGGGCTTTTGTGCCCAACATTACCATCGGGCCGGTAGTGGTAAAATTCATGCGCCGGTATACGGATCTGGCGCTGGATGTGCATTTAATGATCCAGGACCCGGTTAAATATTTAGATGCTTTTATCGATGCCGGCAGCGATATGATCACGGTGCATATTGAAACGGTCAGCCTAAAAGATCTGGCTTTGATCGCCCGTAAATTAAAAAAGCGCAAGATCAAAATGGGAATTTCTTTAAATCCGGGCACTCCTTTAGCTAAAATTAAACCGGCTTTAGGGCTGGTAGATTTTGTTTTGGTCATGTCGGTAAACCCGGGGTTCGGCGGGCAGGCTTTTATGCCTAAGGCAATAGCTAAGATCAGGCAGCTGCGCGGTATTTTTTCCAAGGATATCGCCGTAGACGGCGGGATCAATCAGCAGACGGCAAAATTTGTCAGGGATGCCGGGGCTAATATATTGGTTGCCGGCTCGTATATTTTTACAGCCAAAAATACTCAACAAGCAATTAACAGTTTAAGGAGATAAAACATGGGCAACACAGTTTCACAAATCAAATTCGGTACTGACGGCTGGCGTGCGGTAATCGCCGATACTTATACTTTTGAGAATGTCAAGATTCTTGCTCAGGCGGTAGCGGATTACCTGGGGCAGGGTAAACAGGTGGCGGTGGGTTTTGATACCCGATTTATGTCGGATAAATTTGCAATGGCTACGGCAATTGTTTTAAAGAGTAATGGTATAGAAGTGGTTTTAAGCGATCAGCCGATCCCTACTCCGGCGTTAAGCTTTGCGGTTAAATCGCGTAAGCTGGATTTAGGAGTAATGATTACTGCTTCACATAACCCTGCGGAATATAACGGTTTTAAAATTAAAAATGCCGCCGGCGGCGGGGCCAGCCAGGAATTGACTCATGAGGTCGAGGACCTGCTGAAGATGACCCCGGTAAAAGATTCTGCACCTTTAGAATCAATAAAAGTCGTGGATCTGACCGCAGATTACATAAAATTTATCCGTAGCTATATTGATCTTAAGAAGATTAAAAATAAGAAATTTAAAGTTTTAGTGGATTCGATGTATGGCTCAGGGGATAGTTTTATTGCCCGGGTGCTTAAGGGCACGAGTATCCGGTTAGAGTTTATGCGTAATACCATTAATCCTTCTTTTGGCGGAGGCAGGCCGGAGCCGGTGGAGGAGAATTTAGCGGAATTAAAAAGACGGGTAAAAGAAGAAAAGTTTGATTTAGGTATTGCTTTAGACGGTGACGCCGACCGGATCGCGGCAGTGGCTTGCGGCGGAGTATTCATCCATCCGCAGAAGATTTTGGGGTTATTAACTTTGCATTTAAATCAGGACCGCGGCTGGAGCGGCGGTTTAGTCAAAACCATCTGCGGCTCGGCGATGATGGATAATATCGCCAATTTCTTAGGGATTAAACTTTACGAGACTCCGGTTGGTTTTAAATATATCTCTAACCTGATGGAGACTGAGGATATTGTCGCTGGCGGCGAAGAGGCCGGCGGAATGGGGGTCAAAGGCTATATTCCGGAGCGTGACGGGACCATGGCCGGACTGCTTTTGATTGAGATGATGGTTTACCGCAATAAAAATATGCTTAAAATCCTGGATGAAACCGAGAAACAATTCGGTAAATATTATTATGTGCGGCAGGATTTTCATTTGGATAAGCGGGTTGAGCCGAAAAAAGAGGATCTGCCACATGAACTTTTAGGCAAAAAAGTCGTTGAGGTCAAGGATTATGACGGAATAAAACTTATTTGTGAAGATTCCAGCTGGCTGATGTTCCGCGGTTCGGGTACCGAGCCGATTATGCGTACTTATGCTGAGGCCAAAAGCCTCTCTCAGGCCAAAAAACTCTTAGCGTTAGGCAAAGAGATAATTTTAAGGGTAAGCGTATAAAACAATGGATTTATACTACGTAGAAAATTCGCCAAAGAAGGGAGGAAGCCTTATCAAGAAATTTTGCATTTGATAATGGCTATAGAATTATACAACCAAGAATAATCAATCAAGAATAAACTTTAAATAAACTAAAATTAAGCTAATCAGAAAGGAAGTAATTATCAATGTCAGACACTAGAGCGGAATTAGAATTGTTGTATAACCAGAGTATCAAAGTATTAAAAGAAGGCCAGGTGGTCAGCGGTAAAATCGTAGAAATTAAGAGTAAAGAGGTCCTGGTGGATGTCGGATTTAAATCCGAAGGGATCGTGGCGATCACGGAATTCAGCCCCGCAGATTTAGTGGTGGGCAAAGAGATGGAATTTTTACTGGAGAGCATGGAGAATGATGCCGGAGTAATGATCCTCTCGCGTGAAAAAGCTATGCGCATGCAGGGTTGGGATAAGATCGTCAAGCTTTCTAATGAAGGGACCTTGGTCGAAGGTAAGCCGGTAAAAAAGGTCAAAGGCGGATT